>CAJXRJ010000334.1 GCA_913058555.1 uncultured bacterium | reverse complement strand
CCCCCCGTCCAAGCCCCCCCTGACGCCGAGCTCGTGCGAGCCGGCAAGGATGGCGATCGCGCCGCCTTCACGGCCCTCGTCGAGCGCTATGGCGGCGAAGTCCTCAGCGCCCTGCAGAGCCGGCTTGGCGCTACCGATCGCGCCCAGGACGTGGCCCAGGAGGCGTGGATCCGCGTGGCCCGGGGGCTGCATACCTTCCGCGAGGGCGCCGCCTTCCGGCCCTGGCTCTTTGCGGTCGTCTTCAACGCGATGCGCGACGACGCCCGGCGGTTCTCCCGCGGCCCGGGCATCGAGCCGCTGATGGATCACTCGGGGATCGATGGCCAGGAGCACGCAGGTTTCGAGCAGGTGGACGAAGCCGAGGCGATCCAGGCCGCCTTGCGGGAATTGCCGGCGCTGTTCCGCGAAGCCGTCCACCTTGTGGATGTGCTGGGCCTGCCCTACGACCAGGCGGCTAGCGCCCTCGGCTGCGCGGAGGGGACGGTCAAGTCACGCGTCCACCGCGGCCGGCGCCTCTTCTCCGAACACTACTTGCGTCTCGTGGGGGAACCCGACGAGCGCCTCTCCAGCTCCGGAGAATCATCATGAAAGAGAACCACGTCGACGATCAGTTCTCGCTCGCCCTGGACGGCGAACTCGGCCCCCGGGAGGAACGAGAATTCAACGCGCACCTCGCAGGGTGCGAGCGTTGCTCCACGGCATTCTCGCGCCTGCAGCGCTCGGTCCAAGCGATGCAGAGAGCTGCCGTGCCGGCCCTGAGCGCGGATGTCTTGAAAGACACGGTGGCGGCGGCTTTCCCGGAGATCTCCTCCGCGGCGCGGCCGGCGCCCGCCTTGCGCCCGCAGGGACGCGGGACCCCTTGGCCCATGGTGCTGTCCCACGCCGCGGCCGTGCTGGTCGGCTGCACGCTCATGTTCGGAGGGCGGGCGGCGTTCTTTGGCGGCGGACCAGCGCCCACGCCGCTCCCCCCGGAGCGGATCGAAGTGCCCGTGGAGGTCATCCGCGAGGTCAAGGTCGAAGTCCCAGTGGAGGTCATTGTGGAGGTTCCCAAGGAGGTCATTCGTGAGGTGCGCGTGGAGGTACCAGTGGAGGTTCCAGTGGAGGTGGCCATTGAAACGGTGATCGAACGCCGCGTGCCGCACCCGCTCCAACGCCGCCTCGACGCCGGTTATGGCGTCGCGTCCAACATCTCTGAGGTGGCGCTGCTCACCGCCCGCGGCCTCGGGGGCGCGTTCGAAATGGCCAGTCGGCAGGAGGCGGTCCACATCGCCAACGCTTCAGACGGTGTCCCAGGCGAGGCCACCTCGGCGCGCCAGGCTGCGGAATCCGAGGGTGCGCGACGTCGGTCTAGACGCGATGCCCTTTCGGGTGACTCGCGCGGGTCAAGGACCAGTGCCCTTGTGATCCAGCGCGACGGCGAACGCCTCAGCCTTCGGACGCGCGGTCCGCGGGAAGTCGTCGTTCCGGCCTTGATCGACGCCCTTGAAGGGTCCGACCCGGCCCTGGCCGACGCGGCCCTCGGGCAGCTCATGAGCATTCGGGGACGCATGGTGGAGTCGGGGCTCGACACCGGAGCCTTCCCAGAGACGAGTGCCCGCACCTCCATGTCTTTCGACGAACCCATCGACCAGGCCGGCGGCATTCGCGGGCTGCTTCGCCAGTCCCGCGCACGGGGCCGTGAAGTCACAGATCTCTCGCCCGAGCCCGCGTCCGCCGATGCATGGCGCAGGTGGTGGCGAGCCGCGTCCTCGGGCGAATAGTGCCGCAAATCCCAACGCTTCGGGAACTCCTGTTCTGGACCCCGCGTACCCCTTTTCATCATGCGTAACCTACTGCTCAAGGCCCTCGTCGCCGCTCCTCTGCTGGCCCCGCTGCTGACGTCGTGCTCCACGTACTCGAGCTGGTCCTCCAACCCTGCCCGGGTCATCCTTGCGGAGAAGTCGTTCGAAGACGGCGCCAGAATCGAATACCGACTCGTGTACTCCGATATCGATGATATCTCGGTTCACAAGGACGCGACGGCGGTGCTTGAGCTCCCGTTTCTTGGGCTCTCGGTCTCGTCGATCAACGCCGAAGCTGCGCAGACGTATGGGACCCAACCATGGAAAGGTGTTGTGATCACGTCGGTGACGGCCAACTCTGGGGCGGCCAAGGCGAAGCTCAACACGGGGGACATCCTGCTTGCCATCAATGGCCAAATCCTGGGCAGCGACGACCAGTTCTTTGAGACAGTGCAGCAGTACGAGCCAGGGGATGAATTGGAACTCTCGGTGGCGACGCGCAACGACGAGGGACCCGGGCGCGTCGAGCGCATGGTGAGCGCGATCCTGGGCAGTCGGGAAATGGAGGAGACCTCGACGACGCGGATTCCAGTCGAGTCCAACAACGAGGTGTTCCGCCACACGGGTCTCGTGACGGCTGCGATCCCCGCAGACCTCGCTGCGGAACTCTACGGAAGCGAAGCGCCCGCCGTCTTGATCGCTGCTGTGACCCAGGGGTCCGGCGCCTACGATCAAGGGTTCCGGGGCGGCGACCGAATCCTCCGCTGCAACGGCGTCGACGTCACGGGCATGGACCCCGTCATCCAGGCGTCCCAGCCCCAGCGCGATCAGATCGAGCTTGAGGTGCACGGCCCCCTCGGCCCGCACTCCGGCACCTTCGATGTGGTCAAGGACATTGCCGTGACGAAGGAGTTCGACATCCCCATCGTGATCGACCACACCTCGAACGTGACCACCACGAAGACGAGCTTCCTCGACTTCATCTTCCAGTTCGGATTCAACTACCGGCGAAAGGCCCTGGCTGCTCCGACGACCCGTGAGCCCCAGTCGAGCCGCTACCTCTCGATCCTCCCCCTCGGGATGTTCGAGTTCACGCGCCGGCCCGGGTACCAGAAGAACCGGCTCTTCTGGATCATTCGGTGGTCGAGCCGGTCCTAGGAATGGCAGGACGTTCATCCGGGATGGATGATTCGAAGCAAGCCCCAAGGGGGCCAGGAAGGAGCCCAGCGCCGTCGTGCGTGGGGCTCCTTTCATTATTCAGGCTCAATCTAGGACGCCCACTCAAGGGATTGGGGGCCGTGCCAAGCCAGCCCGGCCGTCCCAGACCATCCTTCATGGTGGGCCGGGCTGCCCCAAGTGTCCTAGACTCCCGAAGAGACTGCTTGGTCCCGCCCTCCGCTGGATATCGATTGGACCATCGCCCTGCCCCCATGCCTTCGGGCGGGACCGAGTCTCGAATCGCGCCCTCTCTTTTCTGAATGTCGACATCCCAACAGCGCGTCGCCACCCCGTCGAGCTCAGGCCCCGACGCCAGGCCTCGAACCCTGCCGTGGCTAGCAGCCCGGGGGGCCTTCGGCTTTGCGCCCGCGATCGAGGTCGAGATCACGCAGCTGGGCCACGACGGCTGGGTCGCTTGGCAGCTCGACTTAGATCTGGTCGACGACAACGCCCTTGATCAGAAGCTGGCTGCGTATCCGTGGGTCACGATGTCGGCGATCGACATCATCAACGACCCTTCCATGGACACGGTCGAGTTAGGGCACGAGTACAAGGGGCTTCGACTACTGCGGGCCGTGGAGTCCAAGCGTCAGCTCTTCGAGCGTGTGTGCCAGTTCTGGGAGGATCACTTCAACGTCTACATGGGCAGCTACTTCCGGTTCGTGGAGGACCGGACCATTTGGCGCCCAATGGCCCTGACGAACTTCCCTGATCTATTGAGGGGCGTGTCGACCTCGGCCTCGATGATCTCCTTCCTCAACAACGAGCTCAATGTCGTTGGTGCGGGCAACGAGAACCTCGCGCGGGAGATCCTCGAGCTGCACACGCTGGGTGTCGATGGTCCGTACACCGAGGCCGACGTGCGCGAGTTTGCCCGTGCGCTGACCGGTTGGACGTTCGACGACGACCGCCTCAGTCCAAGCTTTGGCACCGCGATTTTTGAGCCGAGCCTGCATGACTTCGGATCGAAGACCATCCTCGGGACCGTTTATGACCAAGGGCTCGGGCAGGCTGAGCTAGGGGGCATCCTGCAAATGCTCGCCATGCACCCTTCGACCATCGACTTTGTCACCGGCAAGATGGCGCGGTTCTTCCTTGGGGACAATGCTCCGCCCCAAACGGTCGAGAACGCGAAGGTCCTCTGGCTGCAAACGGGCGGCGATATCAAGGGGATCGTGCGCGAGCTGCTGAACCAGCGGGCCGTCGAAACCGTCGCCATCCGGGGCGGCACAAAGTTCCGCCGGCCGTTCGATTGGTACGCGTCGATTTTTCGCTCGACCGGCGCCCAGGTTCCAAGCGCGCGTCAGAACTACGACAACATGGCGCTCCTGGGCCAGGCTCCGTTCGAATGGGCTGCGCCCGACGGCTACCCCGAGGATCGAGAGCGGTGGGTGGGGCTCGTGGCCCCGCGCTGGAAACTGGCCGCGAGCTTCGCGCGGCCCCATCTCGGCGGAGCTTGGAACCATAGCTTCTGGGACTTCTTTGGGCTCGTGCACGGTGTGCCCCGTGCCGGATGGGCGAGGAGGTTGAACCAGAGGCTGGCGGGGGGCCGTCTCAGTCCCGTCGACGTAAGCGAGATCCAAGCGCATCTCGATAGCCTTCCGGCAATGGCATCCAACGAGGACCTGCTTGGCGAAGCACTCGAGCTCGTCTTCGCCAGCCCCAGCTATCAGATCGTCTGAGGCGTCCATGAACAACCCATCCAAACGAAGCATCCAGGGCACGAACCATTGGCCTGGCGCCCACTCGCGGCGCGACGTCTTGCGCATGGGAGCTGCGGGCGGGGCATTCGCCATGGCGAGCGGAGCCCGTGCCATGGCTCGGCCCCAGACCGGTGGGGGGCGCGACACGCTCGTGCTCGTCTTCCTGCGCGGTGGGGCGGACGCCCTTTCCATGGTCGTGCCGACCCAGGAGGCGGCCCTCTACGCGGCGCGCCCGACCCTCGGCGTCAGCGCCCAGAACACAACGAGTCTCGACGGGTTCTTCGGTCTCAACGAAGTCGGGGCCAGGCTTCTTCCGTGGTACCTCTCCGGCAACCTCGCTTTCGTGCACGCCGTGGGTTCGCCCAACCCGACGCGCTCGCACTTCGAAGCCATGCGCCGTCTCGAGCAGGGTGCCATGACCGGCGGGGTCCTCCAGGAAGGATGGTTGGCGCGGCACCTTCGGGATACCGCGCCCCCTACTCCGACCAGTTCGGCACGGGCGATCGCCATTGACCGGACGCTGCCGACCGTCATGCAAGGCGGGCCTGCCGCCCTGCCCATACTGACCCTTGCGGAGTTCGGCCTCGGCGGTCCCCCGGCGACGCGCTTGGCCCGTGCCGGGCGCCTCGAGACCATGATGAACGCTGCGCCGCTGCCCGATGGTCCGGCGGGCCTGACGAACCTCTCGACGATCGAACAGTTGGCGCCGCTGGACTTCGGGGGCCGACCGCTGCCCCCCGGCGTGGACTATCCGCCCACGAAGTTCGGCCAGTCTCTCTACGAGGCGGCCACGCTAATCAAGAGCGGGGCGCCCGTGGAAGCGATCGAAGTTGATTCGGGTGGCTGGGACCACCACGGTTTCCTGGGCCCCTTGGACGGCCGCTTCGCCCTGCGACTCCGGGAACTCTCATGGGGCCTCGATGGCTTGATGAGCGACCTGGGAGGGGACGCCGACCGCGTGACGATTGTTGTCATGAGCGAGTTTGGCCGGCGGGTGGACGAGAACGGCAGCGGGGGTTTTGACCATGGCCGCGGCGGCGTGGCCATGGTGCTCGGCGGCAGTCACGTGAACGGCGGCGTTGTCCACAGCAACTGGCCGGGCCTCGAACCAGCCGACCTCGACGGCAAGGCACTCGCCGTGACCACCGATATCCGCGACGTCATCAGCGAGGTGCTTGTGAAGCGCATGAACACCGCGAACCTGGCGGTGGCGCTTCCGAACTACACGCCGAGCTTCCTCGGGCTTGTCAACTGACGGACGGAGTCGCCCCGAATAGGAAACGCCCCGCCCGCAGCCATGGCTGCGGGCGGGGCGTTTCCCTTGGGCGCGGAATGCGCCGCTAGTCGATCATGATCAGTCTCGCGATGGCGCGGTCCACGTCACGATCGATGATCGTGTCTGGGTGCTTCTCGCGGAGCTTCTCAAGGTCCTTGACCAGCTTCTTGACCTGCTTCTTCTTGATCTTCTTGGTGAAGATCTTCTGGATCTTCTCCTGGGCATTCAAAACGACGCGCTTGTCGCGGTCCTTCTGAATGTCCTTCAGCATCGCATCGATTGCCGTGGCTTCTTCACGGCCCTCGACGGCCTTCCGGAGATCCATCCCAACGGTCTTCACGCGCAGGAAGTCGCCTTCGTCCATGGCGTCCTCCATCATGGTCATCTGGGCGCCAATCATGGAGATGAGCGAGTCCAAGACGTTGCTGAAGTCGCCCTTCGCGACTTCGACTTCCTTGATCGCATCGCCGAGCCGGCCAGCTCGCAGGGCCTTGGCAGCCTTCGAGAGTTCCTCGGGCCACGCAAAGACCGGAACCTCAAGGGCGCCCACGATGGCGGCCTCGATTTTGGCGTCGTCGATCTCAGCGGGGTGTCCCGCGAAGACGATCTCGCCCATGGGGTTCACGAGGATGGCCGAGGGGTAACCCCGGGCGCCAACCTTGCCCATGAGCTCGCCCAAGGGGTCGTAGGCGTAGGCGTACTTCGCGCGGTTCTTCTTGATCCAGGGCTCGGTGTTTTCCGGTGATTCACTGGCAACGCCAATGACGGACAGGCCTTTGTCCTCAAACTTCGCATGGAGCTTGTTGAGGTGTTTGACCTGGCCGGCGCACGGGCCTCACCAGTACTCGAAAAACTCGATGAGTACCGCCCGACCGACGTAGTCCTCGTAGGACTCTGCGTCGGTTTGGCTGAACCCTTCGAGCTCTGGTGTCGGGAGCTTGTCGCCCGGAACGAGGGCCGGCGTGCTCAAGAGCGACGCCGCCCCCAGCGCGAGGGCGGGGATGGCCGCCGGCAGCAGCTTGGCCGGCGAGGGGAGTGTTAACCGCATGGGTCTAGGAAGTTGGATGACGGACAGGTGGCAGGCCGAGCAAGGCCCCGCCTCCCAGCGAACTCAGCTGAGGCGAGGCCCCAGGTCACCCCCATAGTCGGCTCCGGACGCAGGTTTCGGCACCGTGCATCTCGGCGTCCCCGTGGACTTTACGAAGGGGAAACGGTTACGGGGGCTCGCTCCGCTTCGCCGGCAAGGATCGCGTCGATGTCGTCCGGAGCGACGGGCTTCGAGAAGTAGTAGCCCTGCCCGAGGTCCGCACCCAGATCCCGCAGCTCGTTCACGTGGCTGATCGTCTCGACCCCTTCGGCGACGACGTGCATTCCAAAGGCACGCGCCATGCCGATGACGGCTTCGACGATGGCGCCATCGCTGAGGTGGTCGAGGGTCGAGGGGCTGCCGCCGCGAATGAAGGCCTGGTCGATCTTCAGGACATCGACGTTGAAGTGTTTGAGGTGGGCGAGATTGGAGTAGCCGGTTCCAAAGTCGTCAATGGCCAGGCGTACGCCGAGCTCCTTGAGTGCGTTCATGACGCCGATCGTGTTCGCCACGTCTCCGAGCACGGCGGATTCGGTGATTTCGAGTTCAAGGAACGCCGGATCGATGCCGCTGGTCTCGATGGCGCTGCGCACCTCATCGACGAGGTGGGGGTTTCTGAACTGAACCGGTGAGAGGTTCACCGCGACGACGACGTTGCGGCCGCGCCAGCGCCGGGCGTCCATGCAGGCTTTCTCAAGCACGATGCGGCCGAGCTCAAAGATCAATCCCGTCTCCTCCGCGAAGGGGATGAAGAGGTCAGGCCCCACGAAGCCGCGCGTGGGGTGGATCCAGCGCACGAGGGCCTCGAGGCTCTCGGTGACGCCGCTCTTGAGGCCCACTTTCGGTTGGTAGACCACCGTGAACTCGTCGCGTTCAAGGGCCTTGCGGAAGTCGCTCTCGAGTGCCAAGCGCTCCGGTGCCTCACTGAGCATGTCGTCCGCGAAAGTGATCGCCTGGGCCTTTCCCGCTGCCTTGGCCCGGTACCTGTCTCTTATACACATCTGACGCTTGCCGACGATATGCAGTG
>CAJXRJ010000333.1 GCA_913058555.1 uncultured bacterium | reverse complement strand
TGGGTGGTCATCCAGCTGAAGGCGCGCGCGAGAAAGTGGCTCGACACCTCCGTAGGGCGAAGCTCCCGGCCCTCCGCCTTCTCCGCTTGCGCGATGGCACCGTAGTAGCCCTCCCACCAACCATCCGGCGTGCCCGGGACGATGGCCGTCGCCCCGTCGCTCTCCGGATTGTTGCCAATCCAGAGATTCACGCCCGCCTGGGTCGCCACCAAGGTGGTGTCCCCCTCCAGGGCGTTGTGCACCGTGAGGGGGGCGATGGGGATCAGCGTACCGAGGGTCAAGGCCGCGACCGTGCCCCAGGGGAGCGACTCACCGGACCCCCGGAGTCTCGACCGCGAGGCCCAGAGGGTCCACGCAAAGAGGACCGGCATAAGGGCACAGACGTTGGGCCGCGCGGTCGCGGCGAGGCCAAAAAGGAGCCCCACCACGAGCGCCTTTTTCGGGGCGTCCTCGAAGTTCCACCAGAGCAGCCGCTCCAAGGCCATCAGCAAGAGCGGTAGGAACAGGACCGGGATGAGGAGCTCTGCGTCGAAGGCCACGAGCACCCAAGAGAACGCGACGAAAAGACCCGCGACGACTCCCACCGATCGATCGAAGGCGCGCGCCCCCAGCCTGTACGTGAGGACCGCCGTGAGTCCCCCAAGGACTGCCTGGACAAGTCGAATCCCCAGGGTCCCCGTGATCGACGTTGAGCCGAACACTTTGACCAGGAGGGCGAGCAGAATCGGGTAGAGCGGCGCCCTGAAAAACGGCCCGTCCTGGAACTCCTCACCCGCCGCCAGGGCACGGGCCCAGTCGTAGTGGTAGGCCGCGTCCATCATCGGAGCGTCAAAGGCGGGGTGCTCGCGCAGGGCGAGGACGTAGACCACGCGGACAGTCACCGCAACGGCGAACAGCGCTACCGAAAAGACCCAGGGCTTGGACATGGCGGCACCAAGGTACGGGCGCCCCTGCCGAGCCATAAGAGAAAGGTCCCGAGAAGCCGCCAGCCAAGGATCGCCGCCCTGGAACGGGGACCCCATCGGTCCAGCCAAGACCCCAACGAAAGAAGCAGGGCCGCAGCCCCCCATTGGGAGTGCCGCGGCCCTGCTTCTTGCGCTGGGGCGTGGGCCCCGCTGCGTTACGCCGAATCCAATGGCGCAGGGTGGCTCGCTTTCCGCGAACCGCCCCTTCGTCGTTTCATCGAGGCGAGAAGATCTCCGAAACCGCGGAGAAGCCGAAGCCCGCCACGAGTCCGCCACCAAGGACGAAGATTCGTCCCTCGAAGAGCGCCGGGAAGATCCCGTGACGCGCCGTCGGTAGAGGCTTGTCGGCCCGCCAGCTGTCCGCGGCGGGGTCATAGGCCTGAACCTCCGCGAACGCGACCGTCTGGTCTTCGCCGCCAAAGATGTAGAACTCGCCGCCCGTGAAGATCGCCCGGCCCGTGCCGCCCCGCGGAAGCGGCATGGCCGCCACGTCGCCCGCGGTGCTCGTGAGCCAGGTATCGAGGACCGGATCGTAGATCTGAACCTCGTCGAATCCGGCCTGGGGCACGTTCATGCCCTGCCGGCCGCCGAACACGTAGAGGCGCTCACCGTCGGTGGCAGAGGCCGCGTGGTTCACCGCCGTGGGCATCGCTCCGATGGCCGTCCAGGTGTCCTGCACCGGGTCGTACTTCGCGAAGTTGCCCGCGGTACCGGCGCCCTGCAGGATGCCGCCGCCGACGTAGATCTCACCGTTGATCAGTCCAGAGACACAGGACCCCGCGTTCCAAGGCATGGGCGTGCCCAAGCTCCAGGAATCGAGTACCGGGTCATAGATCTGCACCTGACCAGCGGAGCCACTATCCAAGCCACCCAGGAGGTAGATCTTGCCGTCCACCACCTCCACGGCGTGGTGGTTGCCCGGGAAGGGCCGCTGGGCGCGGGTTGTGTTCCAGGTCCCGTGCACGAGGTCGTACGCGAAGGTCCGGCTGTCCCCTTGCCCGAAGACGTAGAGCTGGCCGTCCACGGCAATGGACGCCACTTCACCGAGGGCGATCGGCAGGATCGACCCTTCGCGCCACTTGCCCACGGCCTGTCCAGGCGCTGCCGGCATGTAGCGCGCGGCGTTCTCGATGGTGCGTGAACTCGCGCCCACCGTGACCACCACGTCGAGGAGTTCACTCGCGCCCCCGGAGACGCTGGCGGGGTAAACCCCTCGGATCCGTCCGTCAGAGACGGAGGTCAGCGTCGCCGGCACACCGCCGATCGTGACGGACACCTGGCCGAGCACCGTTCCGAAGCCCGAGCCACCGATCACGAAGTCCTGGCCGCCACCGGCGGGCACACGCCAAGGGGTGATGTCGTAAGGCGTCAGCCCAATGGCTGCGACGTCGTTCGGCACCTGCACACGCACGCGCCCGGACGAGTAGTCGATGGCGATCAAAGCGCCACCGGGGCCGGCCACCACGTCCAGGCCGCGGTTGGGCAAGTTCGAAGTGTTCGAAGCCGAATCGTAGAGCACCTTCGAGCTGATCGCGCGGCCGTCATCCGAGAGGCCCACGCGGTAGAGCCCGCTGTTCCACTTCATGGCCACGAGGTCGCCCCGCATGGCCGAGTTGAACGCCGCGGCGCGGTACTCGACGATGCCGTTCGTCGACGAAGTGAACTCCGCCATCGGCGCGCGATATTCGCCCGGAATGGTCGGGTCGAGGTTCGAGCGGTAGATGGTCTCGCGATCGTAGTAGCGGCCACGGTTCCGGTTGGCGGAACCGTAATAGATGCCGTACTCGATGAGGTTCAGCTCGTCGGGACCCGACGCATGCACGCCGGAGTCCGTGGTCAGCCCCGTCGAAATGAAACCGTACGGAGAGTTGGGACCGTTGTCCGTGGCGTACACGTAACCATTCGTGTGGATCACCAGATCAAAGGTGTTCCGGAGCCCAGCCGCGTACACCTCGATGTCGACACCGTCGGCCACGTCCACCTGCTCGCCGTACACCTGGTCGTCCACGAAGACGCCGGTGTTCGTGTCCTCGTAAAGAACGACACCGTTGAAGCCCGGCTTGGACGTGCGAGCGCGAACGATCGCGGCAGAGAGCGGCGACTCTGGCAGGTCACCCAGCTGTGAGAACTTGACACCGGCGTTCGTGCAGCCGCCGACACAAATGAGGAGGTCCCCGTTGTCGTCGAAGGTCATCCCGTTGATCGAGTGATCCAGGTTCGAAACCGGCAGTCCCGTGATCAGGGGCTGGGGATTGTTGAAATCAGGGCCCGTAAGCACGGACACCTGCCCCGTGAAGTACGAAGGGCCCGTGAAGGCTCCACCGCCGTTCTGGAACTGCTCCCCGTGGGCGACGTACATCTTGATCGTCGACGGGTCCTGGGAGTCGTACACGTCGTAGGGATTGAACGCCACCGAGAGCGTATCTCGGTTGGTCAGGCCGGAAACCCCAGCCTTGCCATCGATGCTCGTGACCGACCAGGTGTCGTCGAAGGTGAGGATGAAGAGTCCCCCGCCAACGGTCATGACGTAGAGACGTTCGTCAGGTCCCCATGCGGCGGAGGTCACGCTCTGGAGGAAGACCTCCTTGGAGGTGAGCAGATCGAATCGCACCGGAACAGGTCCGGTCGGAGAGTAGACGTAGTCGACGGCCTCGCTGATCCCCTGGGGGGTCTCCACGGAGACCTGCACCGTGCCGGAACCGGGCGGCGTCGTCAGGGTGATCGCCTCCCCGGACCATTTGTCCAACTGGCCAACCGTGAAGTCCGTCGTGCCCCAATGGACCACCGTTGAGGCCTCGGGGAAGAAGCCGAACCCTTCGATCACGATGCGGTTGCCGCCCAGGTCCGTGCCTATCGTCGGCATGGAGTGAATCACCGGCGGAACAGCCTGCTCGTCGTGAACCAGTCCTGAGTCGAAATCGAGGAGTGGGACGCCGGCCTCCAGCACCTGCACGTAGGCAGGCAGGTCGCCAAGTGTCGTCACGGCAAACCGCACTTCGAGCGAGTGGATGCCCGCTGCCAGCAGCTGCGGACCGGCCACGAGCGCGCCATTCACCATCATGCGGCTGTCGGCGCCCCCAATGGCCTGGAACTCGAGCGTCCTCGCCGAGAGCAGTTCGAAGCGAGCGTCCAGCGTCACCATCACGGACTCCGTGAAGCTCGACGAGCCAACCGTGCCCGTGTCCCCGGTGATGCCAAGGCCAGGAGCGCGCCCGATGAAGTCAGGGCCCGCTGGTACGTTGTCGAGAAGCGTCAACTCCCCCAAAACGGACCCATCGTAGAACTGAACGAGGGACCCTGGCACGCTGTTGACCGGGTGGACGGTGATGGACAACGTGTCCGTCGCCGTCTCCGCAGGCACGTTGTCGTCGGCGATCGTCAGGCTGACGCTCGACGTTCCAATGGGCAGCGATGTCGTGGTGTCTTGCGTGGTGGCCACGGAAACACCCCCGACCTGCCAGTCGAAGGATGCCAGGCCATGGCCGGGCTCGTGGGTGTGGGACTCGGTGCCCTGCAGGTAGACCGTTTCGACTCCGTCCTGGTCGTAGTCCACGACGAAGCTGGGATCGGGCCTTGGAACCGGGTGGAGGAATCCCCAGCCCGCCTGGGCGCCGCCCGTACCGGTCACCTGAACGAAGAACATGTCCTCGGTCGCGGTGGACTCGAACTCCAGCGTGAGGATGTGATCCTCGTGCATCGTGGGCTCGAAGGTCACGGGGATCGTCGTGAGTCCCGGCGGCAACTCGATGTTCGGGAACCGCACGACGGTGGTCCCGGCACCCGTGTAAACCACTCCGCCGCTTTCGACGCTGAAGTCCGTGCCTTCACCCACGTTGTTGATGCGGAAGGTCAATCGGTCGATGACGGCGCCGTGCAGTCCATCATTCTGGATCAGCACGTCCAGCGAACTGGAGGCTCCCTGGTCCACGGTGCCGAAGTTCAGAGCCGTCGTCGGCGTCGAAAGAACGGGCACAGACCGGACCTCGATCGCACTGACGAGCGCCTGGGCCACGACGCCCTGGAAGTCGATGTCCAGCACCCCGTCAACGACATCCACGAGGAGTGGCGGTGACGTGTAGGCCGCATTCTTCCCCACTTCGGCAAAGATGTCGAGGTCGTCGAGGGCCACGTTGCCTTCCAAGGACACGTCGATCAGACGCTGACCGATCGACTCCTTGACAGGTTCCCAGCTTCGGATGCGAACGGCGTAGCGGCCATTCTCGACCTCGATCGCATAGGAAAAGCCTGGCCCGTACCGGACGGTCTGATAGAGCTCGTCCAAGGTGGTGCCGCTGATCGATGTGGCGTACGTGGACCGGAATCCTTGGTCAAAGCCATACTCGGGCGACCAGAAGTCACGGTTCGGCGCGACGAATCCGGTGCTGGATGCGTCCATGAGGATCTCGGCCCCGGTCGCTCCGATGGCCAGCCCGCTCAGGTCAATGATCGGGGGCGCCGATCCTTGCATCGCTTGGCGCGACGAGAACCGCGCTTCGCGGGGTCCCCTTGCCATAGGCGCGAAGGTCACTTCGACAGCGTGGCTTTGACCTGGGCCCACGACGACGGGCAAGCCGCCGGGGAAGTTGAACTGGAAGTCCTCCTTGTTGGACCCGATCAGGTCGACATCGGTCAACGTGACCGGCGCCGAGTGAAGGTTGGAGAAGAACACCGTCTGCGCGGCAGAACTGTCCCCGAGTCGCGTCTGCGGGAACACGAGTTCCGTGACGGACGGGATCAATGTCGGCAGGAGCGCCGACTGGTTGCCAAAGGCGCCATCGGCGATGAGGACGAGGTGCGAGCTGATGGGCCCCACGCTGGCGTCCGTCGGCGCCCCCATGCTGAAGAGCACCTTCTCGCCGAGCTCCGGCACGTTGTCCGAAACGACCGTCACGACCAAGTCCGCGAACGTTTCACCCGCGGCAATGACGATGGGAGCCGCCGCGTACCCGATGTCACCGGGCCCCGAGCCGTCGCCGGTGACCGTGAAGGGCGCGATCACGTCAAGCCCCGAAGGCACGTCCAGCGAAAAGCGAACGTTGAAGGCCCCCGCATCCTCCGCCACTACGGTTCGGAAAGCGGTGAATTGCACCACCGGCTCCGGATCGTCATCGGTGACGGTGAGCGAGTGAGAGGTCTCGATGCCCGGGTCTGCGCCCACGAGCACGCCGAAGTCGAGCTGCAGCAGTTCGTCGTTCTCGAAGAGCGCGTCAGGCTCAATCGCCACGGCGACCTGGCCCGTCTGCTCCCCGGCAAGAATGACAAGGGTGGTCGGCGTCACGGTCACATCGACCCCGCCCAGCTCGACGGAACCGGAGAGCAAGAGGGGGATCGTCACGTCAGCCGGCGCGGGGCCGGAGAGGTTGACGTCCACCATGACGGTGCCAGCGTCTTCGTTGAAGGAAGACGTGGGCACGGCGAAATCGGCTGTGACGACGATGTCGTCGTCCTCGACGGTGATGACGTGGGAGGTCGTGGAGCCGATCGTGGCGCCCGTCGGGACGCCCAAATCCACGGAGATCGTCTCGGTGGGCTCCGTGACGAGGTCGTCCAATATGTCGACCAGGACGTCCGCCCCCAGCGCGCCCACGGGAATCGTGGCGCTGGTGGTCTGCAGCGTGAAGTCCGTGCCGTCCGCGGTTCCCGAGGTGGAGATCGGCACCGAAACCGGCATCGCCGAATAGTCGCTCAGCTCCACCCGTAAGGTGACCGTGCCCGCGTCCTCCTGGACGGTGCTGGAACCCGAAGTGAACTCCACGAGCGGCGATGCTGCATCGTCGTCGATCAGCAGCACATCGTGGGATGCGCCAGCGCCGATGGTTCCGTTCGTCGGCGAGTCGATCGTGAGCGTCGCCACCTCAGAGCCCTCCACGTCGGAGTCGTCCGTGGGGATCACGTCCACGGTCGCCGACAGATTGCCCGCGGTGATGACCACCGCGGAGGGTGTGAACGAGTAGTCCACTCCGTCGGTGGCCGTTCCCGAAGCGAGGAGGCTGAAGGACACGTCAAAAGCGGACGCGTCGCTGAGCTCCACCACGACGGACCCGAGCGGGTCGGTCTCGACGAGCGTCGACGTCGGCGCCGCGAAAGAGATCTCCGGCGGCATGTCGTCGTCGGTGATGGTCAGCGTGTGCTGCGTGATGGCCCCGAGGGCGCAGTTCACCGGCAGCAGGAGCGAAACGATGAGGTCCTCATCCAATTCGTCCATGGAGTCCTGGACCACGATCAAGCTCAGGGTCGCCGTAGTCGCACCCGCCGGCACGACGATGGGCGAGACGGGACTCGCCGAGACGTCGACGCCGCCAGGTGTCGCCGTGCCCGTTTGGGTGAACGAAACGCGTGACTCCTCCGTTCGCGGACTCGAAAGCGTGAGCGTGACGGGAATCGAGCCGGCGCCCTCTGCGACCGTTTGATCCGGCAGATCAAAAGTCAGCGTGGCGGCTGCCTCGTCGTCGTCGATCACCACCTCGTGCACCGTGATGGCTCCCAGCGCGGCCCCCGTCGGCGTTCCGAGGGTCAGCGAGACTCGCTCGCGCCCCTCCGAATCCAGGTCGTCGAGGAGGGTGACATCGATGGTCCCCATGGTCTGGCCCGCCAGGATCACCAGCGGTCCCGCCTGAACCGTTGCGTCGGCTCCGTCCGCGGAGCCGCCCACGGTGAAGGGGATCGTCACATCGACCCCCGCCGCGGCGGAGAGAGCCACATCCACGGTGACCACCGTCGCGGATTCGACCGCTGAGGTCGAAGCCGTCACGAAGGTGACGTCCGGGTTGCCCGCAGGGACTGCAAGGGCTGCGGCGGAAGGCGCGGTGCGAGCGGGCGCCCCAGAAAGGGAGCCTACGACGGGAAATGGCGAAGCTTCTCCGGTCGCCGCGGAGGCGGCAAGGAGGCTGGCAAGCAGAAGCATTCGAGGGGCTCGGTCCATGGACATGAGCGATGAGGGAGCTTGGGGAAAGGCCTGGACCCTCTGGCGAGGGCACGGGTCCTGTTCGAGTTGCAAGAACGGCATACGAGTGTGGGGAGCCGCATGGTGGAACCCCTCGGGGTCGCTGAAGACTCGGTCTTCAGCGCTCAAAGGGAGCCCGCCACACACACACTCATCGGCCTTGTAGAGCGACCGGAACCTGCGAAGGAGCTATTAAC
>CAJXRJ010000332.1 GCA_913058555.1 uncultured bacterium | reverse complement strand
GTTCGGGGATGTCCTCGGGGCCCGGCTCCCAGCGCCCGCCCGCGTAGGCCTGAAGCAGCCCGTGGAACGCGGCCCGTCGCACCCAGGGGCTCGGGTCCTCTCCGGCGGCGCGGCGCAGGGCGCCGATGGCCGCAGGGCCCGGAAACTGCAAGGCCGCTGCACAGCGCTCACGAAGGGTGGGTTCTGGGCTCGCGAGGAGCAAGCGGATGAGCGCCTGGCGCGCGGCCTCAATGGGCTCAGGAACCGCGGACGGGTCATCGGCCGACACCTCAGCTGGGACCGCCGTCGCGATTCGTTCGAGCTCGGGCACCGCCCGCATCCGTTCGACAGAGGATCTCGAAAGCCGCGCCTGGGCGACCCAAGACGCGTCGTCTTTTTCGATGTCGAAGCCACCGAGCACCACGCCCTCGGGGTCGATGCCGACGTCGATCACGCGCTGGTTCAATGGCTCGATCAGCAGGTCCTTGCGCGTGTCAATCACCATCCGCCGCCTCGAGTAGGTGCCGTCTTCGAAGTGCACGACAATGGGCAGCTCGATGCGGAAGAGCGGCCCAGGCTGGACCTGCTCGACGAGGATCCCCAAGGAATCCCCCACGCCGGTCACCGAACGGCGCTGGAAGCGGACCTTGAGCTCCGGCACGGTGCGCCGCTGGCCCCACTGGGCCAGGTCGGGGCCCAGATCGAAGCCCGTCTCCCGCAGGGCGGCGCGCCGAAAATCTTCGACGGTGATCACGCGGCCCGCGGCCCCGGCGGCGAGTTTGCGCAGGAGCGCCCAGAACGTGGCCTCGCCCAAGCGAACGCGCAGCGTCCGAAGGGTCCATCCGGCGCGTTCGGAATCTTCGAAGCGCCGGTCCGTTCCGGTGGCGTCTTGCCCCATGTCGCCGGACGCGCCGCCCTCGGATTCCATCGCCTGGGCACGGCGGACGATCTGCTGGCGCACTTCCTCCCACTCGAGCGCGACCTCGGTCTCCCCGCGAACATGGGCCTCGTAGTCGAGTTCTAGCTGATAGGCGACCCCGTCCAGGAGCCAACGATGACGCTCGTCGAGGGCGCTGATCCACGCGCCGAACCACTTTCGCGCGACCCCGCGCGCGACGGTGCGCCGGGGCATCTCGCGGCGGTCATCGAGTTCATCGGTCTCGGAGGCCAACTCGCTCGCCGCGATCAATGTCATGCTGGCGCCGTCCACTAGCTGCTCAGGCAAGGACCGAAGGATCACCTGGTCGTACCTTGGGAATGGGAACGGCTGGGCGAGACGGTTCTGGAAGTACGCGAGCACCGCCGGGGACTCCCCGAAGGTGCGCTGGGCCGTGTCCTCCGTCGTGCCCTGGGGCAAGTGGAAGTACACGTCGATGTCCCCCGACTTGGCCGCAAAGGACTCGAATCGGGCCGCCGCAAGGGTCAAAGACCTCACGGACACGGGCACGCTCTGTTGCCATGTGAACGTCCGCTCGCCGCGACCCGCGCGATCGACGTCATCGACCGCCACCAGCACGCCGTTCGAGACCACATACATGTCGTCCCTCACGCGGGCAATGACGTCGATCTTGGTGAGGTCCCCGGGCGCATCCCAGGTGGGGATCCAGCGCCGGAGCCCACCGTCTTGGCCCGACGCAAATGCCTCGGGCACGAACGCTCCGCGGTCCTCGATCGTGGAAAGGTAGTGGCTGGAAGGCTCAGCCTTGAAGCGCACCTCGATCGCCACTTCGTCCCCGACCGCAAGGACCTCCTCCAGGTCCACCTCAAGGGTGGTCCCTTCCCGACGGAAACCCAGCGCCCGGCCGTCGCTGTCGAGAATCTCGCGGATGTCGACCTCCTGGGCGTGCAGGCGCAGGGACCTTGTGCCCTCACGGAGCATCTTAAACGTGTTCGTCGCCGTCCCGTAGAGCCGCCCCGCCTCGAGATCGAGGTGCACGTCGAGCCCGAGGTGCTGCAGGTCCGCATCGCGGGTGAGGCCCTCCCAAGCCGCTTGACGTCCCCGCTCATCGACCCCTTCGCCCTCCCCGGGCGCTGGGCTCAGGACGAGCACCGGCCGGGGCTCGTTCGCCGCGACGTCGCCCGAAGAGGTCCCAGGGGGAAGCAAGACGCAGCCCGCGCACGGGAAACACGGAAGGAGCCAGAGGAGGGGCGCGCGGAAGGTCATCGAAAAATGGAATGGCCGTTAGGGAGACTCGGTGCCCCCATCAAGGGCACGCGTTCAAGGCCAAGGTTAGAAGATGGCGGCCCCCCCCAGTGCACACTGACGCAGGATCCGCCTGGCGCGGGCGTTATGGAGGGCGGCCATGGCCGTCGGACCCCGCCGGTACCGCCGGGGGCCGATCCAGGCCCCAGGCGATTCACGTCCACGCCTGCCCCTACCGTCTCGCTGCGGCTCCTTTCGCTCCTCAGATTCTGGCCCCCGTCGTTCCTTCCTGCTCACAAGGTAAGTAAGTTCTGAATCCGACCGCTGGGTCGGGCATGGGCCGGGCCCTTCGCGACGACAGGCGGTCGCCCGCAAGACCCCGCTCCCTCCACTTCGAGGTGAGCTGAAACCGTGCCCCAAGAGCCGCTCAGGAAGCGTCTCGACCCACCCAGCCATGATGGCCACCACTCGTCAGGACGCCGTTCGTTCCATCGCCATCGACGCCCTCGTCGAACAGCGCGAAGACATCTCTGGAATGGGCGGCAAGACGCTGTCCGAACTCTACGGAAGCTACGTCTTCAACGATCACGTCCAACGGCAGCGCCTCCCGGACCCCATCTACAAGGCCCTCCGCAGCACGCTTGAGTCGGGCGCAAAACTCGACCCCGAGATCGCCAACGAAGTCGCCAATGCGATGAAGGCGTGGGCCATCGAGCATGGCGCCACTCACTTCACCCACTGGTTCCAGCCCATGACGGGCTTGACCGCTGAGAAGCACGACTCGTTCCTGAAGCCCACAGAGAGCGGCCAGGCGATCCTGAGCTTCTCGGGCAGCGAGCTCAGCCAGGGGGAGCCGGACGCGTCGTCGTTCCCCTCAGGCGGCCTGCGAGCCACCTTTGAAGCCCGCGGCTACACCGCCTGGGACCCCACGTCCCCGGCCTTCATCCGCAAGTCCGCGAGCGGTGCGACACTTTGTATCCCCACGGCATTCTGCTCGTGGACGGGCGAGGCCCTGGACAAGAAGACGCCCCTCCTGCGTTCCTGCGAGGCGATCTCGAAGGCCGCCGTGCGCATGCTGCACTCGGTCGGAGAGACCTCCGCCACGCGCGTCGCCCCCACGACCGGCGTCGAGCAGGAGTACTTCCTCGTCGACCGCCAGTTCTTCCACCTGCGGCCTGACCTGATGGCCACGGGCCGCACGCTCTTCGGAGCCGCCCCGTACAAGGGGCAGGAATTCGACGACCACTACTTCGGAGCGATCTCCGGACGCGTGCTCGACTTCATGCGGGACCTCGAGAAGGAGCTCTGGCTCCTCGGCGTCCCGATCCAGACCCGCCACAACGAGGTCGCACCGGGGCAGTTCGAGCTTGCACCGCAGTACTCGGGCATCTCCGTGTCGATCGACCAGAACATGCTCACCATGAGCGTGCTGAAAGAGGTCGCCGAGCGCCACGGGATGGTGGCGCTGCTTCACGAGAAGCCGTTCGCCGGCTTCAACGGCTCGGGCAAGCACATGAACTGGTCGATCGGGGACGACCTCGGGCACAACCTGCTGACCCCCGGACACACACCCCACGAGAACCTGAGGTTCATGCTCGTCCTGACGGCCATCATCCGCGCCGTGGATCTCCACCAGGACCTCCTGCGGGCCTCGATTGCCTCCGCGACCAACGACCATCGCCTGGGCGCCAACGAGGCGCCGCCCGCGATCATCTCGATCTTTGTGGGTGAGCAGCTCAGCGCGATCATCGACGCCATCATCGAAGGCCGCAGCCCCGAGGGCGCGCCCGAGGGCAGCCTGCGCCTTGGGGCGGACGTCCTGCCGATCCTCCGCAAGGACATCTCCGACCGCAACCGCACCTCCCCGTTCGCCTTCACGGGCAACAAGTTCGAGTTCCGCGCGGTGGGCTCCAACCAGTCCGTCGCCTACCCGGCAGCGTTCGTGAACACGATCGTCGCCGAGTCCATGGAGTACATCGCCGTGGAAATCGAGAAGGCCGAGGCCGAAGGCGCAGCTGGCATCCAGCGCATCGTCAAGGAGACCCTCGCCGCCCACCGCCGGATCCTCTTTGATGGGGACAACTACTCTGACGAATGGGTCGAGGAAGCGGAGCGGCGCGAGCTTCTCAACAGGCGTACGACCCCCGAGGCGCTTGTGGCCTTCGACGAGCCGAAGAACGCCGAGCTCTTCGCCAAGTACGGCGTCCTGTCCGCGAAGGAACTCGGGTCCCGCGCCCGGATCAGCAACGAAGTCTATGCGTCCAAAGTGCGCGTGGAAGCCCGCGCCATGATCGACATGGCCGCAACGATGATCACGCCGGCAGCGATGGCCCATCAGAGGCAGCTCGCTGAGACGATCAAGAGCGTGCGCGATATCGACCCGTCGATGAAAATGGACGAGCTCGTCGGATCCCTGCATTGCGCCACCGAAGGCACCGCGATCCTCCAGCGCGCGACCCACGCGCTCCGCACGGCCCTCGAAACCACCGAGACGGCCGGCCACGACGAGCGAGCCCACGCGAGGGCCATGCTGGACACGGTGATCCCCGAAATGGAGCGGGTCCGCGAAGCCGCGGACGCCCTCGAAGTGATCATCGATGACGACATCTGGCCGCTACCCAAGTACCGCGAGCTGATGTTCCTGCGGTAGGGATCGCTCCCCAGGAAGGCCCGTCCGGGATTTCGGATGGGCCCCAACGAAACAAGGCCGGCGGAACGTTGCACGTTCCGCCGGCCTTGTTTGTGGAAAAAGGTGGTAGCGGTGAAGGGACTCGAACCCCTGACACGCGGATTATGATTCCGCTGCTCTAACCAACTGAGCTACACCGCCAACCGTTTCGAGGCGGCCCAGGCCGCTTCGAGGGGGAGAACCTTAGCGCCAGGGGCCCGGCCGATCAAGCCAGCTCCCGGCCAGTTTTCGAAGGAGTCCAGCTCCTCTACCAAGGACCCACTACCGGATCCAGGCGTCCCGAATCAGCTCGGGATCCGTACCCGAGCAGCCCGAGCCCCTGACCGTGTGGTAAGCCACGTTCACTTCTTCCGCCTTGCCCGTGTCCGGGCAGAACTTGCGGCAGGAGTCAATGGGGCTCGAATAGAGGTGCAGGGACACGGCGCGCTGCCCGGCCCGCGGGCGAATCAGGTGCAGGGCGATGTCGTCATGGATATAGGCGACGCCGCCCGTCGGGAATGCCTTCACGCGCCCCTGGCGGAGGCCGGAGATGCCGTCCCCGGCCGGGGCGAGGTCGCCTTCCTTGAAATGAACCTCCTCGAGCTCTCCCTCAAGCACGGCCATCCAGCACTGCTGCCCGGCGTGATCGTGGATCGGGGATTCTTGACCAGCCTCCCAGCCGAGCAAGAGCAGCTCGAACTTGTCGGTGCGCCAGATCAGATTGCGGCTGTAGGTGTCCTCGCGGAAGGTGACGTAGGGACGCCAGCTGCCTTCGCAGGCCGCGTATTGACGCAAGAGCTCCGCCACCGCGGCGCCGCTCGCCTTGGAGGGTTCGCCTTCGAGCAGATCCCCCAGCGCCTTCGTCAGGTCATCAAGGGAACAGCCGGCATTGCGCTCGGGGCGACAGAGTTCAGGGGCGAGATCGGAGGTCATCGAATTTCGGGGGCGGGGGCCGGTTGAGGCGGGGACGGCTCGTGGGTCCTGGAGAGGGTCGACTCCAGGATTCCGAGGGCCTGTTGGATTTCGGGGGCGCTGGTGGTGCTTCCGAGACTGAATCGAAGGCTCTCGGTGGATCGAGCCTCGGAAAGGCCCATGGCCCGCAGGACATGGGACGGGCTGTGGGCTCCGGAGGCCAATGCACGGGCGGCGGGGCCATGGCCCGCCTGGGGTCTCGATGCCTGGGCCGATACGGAAAGGCCCGCGGCGCCCAAGCGAACCTGCAGGTCGAGGGCCGATTGACCAGGGATCCAAGCGCTGAACGTGTTCGGAAGGTCGGGGCCGCTGCCGTTGCGCACGATGCCAAGGCCCATGGACTGTAGCCCACCCAATAGCTCGTCGCGCAGGGCTCGAAGCTCCGCGCCGGGTACAGCGGCGGGACCGGCGTGGCGCTCCATGGCCGCGCCGAAGGCCACGGCCCCCAGGGTGTTCTCCGTCCCGCTACGCAGACCATCTTGCTGGCCACAGCCAAGAATCAACGGGCTCACCCCAACGCCTTCGCGCATCCAAAGGGCGCCAATGCCCTTGGGGGCATGGAGCTTGTGCCCCGAGAGGCTCATCATGTCGCAGTCGATGGCGGCCACGTCGATCGCAACCTTGCCGGCGCCGCAGACCGCGTCGACAAACATGAGCGCACCGACATCGTGGGCGCAACGGGCGGCCTCGCGAACGGGCTGCAGGATGCCGGTTTCGTTGTTGGCAAACATCAGCGCCACGAGGGCGGTGTCCGGCCGTACCGCGGCCTCGACCGTCGCTGGCAAGACTGCGCCCGTGGCCGAGGGCTCGATCCAGGTCACGTCGAATCCGCGCTCTGCCAAGGCCTCGCCGCACTTGACGACGGAGAGGTGCTCATGTCGGCCCAGCACAATGTGCTTGCGGCCGCGGTTGACCCGTTGGTATTCGGCGGCGCCGAACAGCGCCATGTTGTTGGACTCTGTGCCGCCCGAGGTGAACACGACTCGGCCGTCGTTGCCACCGATGGCCGCGGCGACCCGCTCCCTCGCGGACTGAATCGCTGCTCGAGCCGCGAGCCCATCGGGATGCCCCGCACCGGCATTGCCCCAGTAGCCTTCGAGGAACGCATGCAGCTCTCGGGAGACGTCCGGCGTGACGGGCGTCGAGCCGTTGTGGTCGAGGTAGATCCTGGCGTCGGTCATCATGAAAGAAGCTCCGAAGATGAATGGCTTCTACCCCCTCGGGCCGAGGGATCGATGGGCTGGGTGAGTTCCGTGCCGCCGTGGGCAACGGCGAAAAGCACACATGCGGGATTGTCCGCTCCGATGGGTTCGCCCGCAACGCCGAGGGCCACGGGGGTGTGTTCGCTGCCGGCGGGGTAGCGCACAAACTCCCCCGCCCGAAAGACTCGCCCGTCGTCGTCCCCGTAGCCGCCAGCAAGAACGAGAACGTCCTCGGCCCCAAGGTGCCTGTGACGGGGGTAGCCGCGGCCTGGTTCCATTCGGATCAGGACGGTCATCGAAGGATCCGCCTCACGGTCATCCCAATGGGCTGGCATCCCTGCCTCGGGGGCCCCTTGGCCGAGCTCCACCGTCCGAAGGTCAATCCAATGGATTCCCTCGTCGCGCGTGCTGCGCCATGGGAGCTCGTCCAGCGAGCCCTTCAGCTGGAGGCCGGGGATCTTCACGTCCAGAGAATACCCGTCCTCGATCCGCCGAGATCTCTCCAACCCAGCCTTCAGGAGTCCCTTTCTTGGACCCGATGTGATGGTGTGAGCAGTCACGACCCCCATCCCCTATCAGGCGGGCCTGACCCCCTCCCACCCGATTCGCGCCTTCCGGGCGCCATCGACCGTGGAATCGACAGCATCCTGGAGGCCGCGGCCGAGGCAGCCGCACCACTGGACAGTGCCTTGCCCGGACAGACGGCGAGGCTCAACTCGAGCCAGACCTCCCAGGTGAGCCTCGCCCAGAGGCTGACCCAGGCCTTGTTCGAAGCCCTCCGGGGCTTCCCCTCGGTGCAGCGCGCAACGCTGTGGAGGACGGCTCCCGCGCCCAAAGGTGGGCTGAGCGAGGGCCCTGGCCCAACGCCGGGCCCCCATTGGCGGCATGTGCGCTCGCTCGGGACCCCAATCGCAGACCCCAGCGAGGTCAGCGGCCCCGGCTGGACCGCCCCGGGCCTCTCCGTGCTCCAGGCCCAGCCGTTCGGCGCGCTCGTTGTTGAGACATGCTCGCAGCAGGATGGGGAACAGGAGATCTTCGGGATCGAGTGCCTTCTCACGCTTTGCTCCAGCCTTTCCGACCTGGAAGAGGCGGCCGACCACGCGACCCTTGAGGACGTGCACCCAGCCCTACCGTCCGTCCCCCTGTC
>CAJXRJ010000331.1 GCA_913058555.1 uncultured bacterium | reverse complement strand
CGAGGCGTTCGGGGGGCGGTTTTCTGGATAGTTGAATTGTTCAACGGCCTGCTAGACGACGGGGGGGCTGGACCGCTGTTCGAGGTCGTTGACTCCGCGAAGACCTTCGATCAATTCTTCCAACGCGAGCACGGTGGCCCGACCCTCGATGGGGCGAATGGCCTGGGGCAAGCAGAACCGGTGGCCGACGGGTCCACGTTGTTCTTCCCAGCGGGCGTGCACTCTGTGCAGGATTTCGGGTCCAGGTGGCGGAGCCACTACCCGAGAGACCTGACGATCAAGGGGGCGGGGAGGGACGTCACGATGATCGTCCTGTCGTCGGACCTTTCCGCCTACGACACGGTGCGCAACCTCACCTTGGAGAACTGCACCGTCCACGCGAACGGCCGCTACCTCTTCGATGTTCGGAAGCCGTCGATGTCGGTGACGATTCGCAGTTGCCGCCTGCTCGGATGGACAACGGGGGCGGGGGCGAGCTGCCTCTTCGGAACGGAAGCGCTGGCCCTGCGCGTGATCGATACGGAGATCACCGGCGTCTACAACAGGTATCCGCGTTCAGGGAAACTCTTTGACGTGCGTACCAATGGACTCCTGGCTCGCTTCGAGGGCTGCAGCTTCGAGGCCCTGGGGATGTTCGAGGGGACCTATGGCGGGGCGACGCTTGTTTTCGCCAACTGCCAAACGACGGACATCATGGATCGCAATAAGTCGATCCCGGATCACGCGCGGCTCCCAGGGACGTCGATGAACTGGTACAAGGGCACGGATACGAATGAGCTCAAACGGGACCTGAATGATCTCTTCCCAAGGTGGGAAGAGGAGCTGCGGCGCCCTCGCTGACGGCGCCCAGGCATCCGGGTGGAGCTACTTCCCGTGGCGGACCCGAACCTCCGCATGGTCATCGGGGGCGAGGCGTTCAATGGGAGCTCCGGTCCCTTCGACCGCCTCGACCATGGCGCCCGTCCCAACGGCGCGTCGGCCGGCTTCCGCGGCAAGGACGGCCAGGAGGCACCCGATGAGGGCCCACGCGGGACGCTTGGGGCTCCACTTGCGGACGATGGGCATCGCCCATCGTTCGGCCGCGAGGGCGAGGCCGAGATAGACGACAGGCTGCACGAGCACGCCTTGGCGCGCGTATCCAAAGAAGAGCACAACGACCACGACTTTTGTGGCGGAGAAGAGCAGCCAGGGGAAGGCCGCGGCGCGGGTCTCTCTGCGTCGAACACCGATCACAAGCCCCGCGGCCGCGGCGGCGGCGAGGAGCGCACGCCAGAGGGTCGCCCCGGGGTGGTCGGGGGTCGCGAGGTCCACCGGGCGCCGGGTGCCCTCGGCGCCGATCGGGATTCCGAAGCCGCCGAACCCGAGGGCCGTACCGCCCCAGAACACGCTGAGCTTCTTGAGCGACTTGCCCGCAAACGCTGCGGGCGAATCAAGGATTGCGTCCACGCCCATCGTGTACCCGTGGTTGAACGCGCGCAGGTGAGGGAGGTATTCGAGGGACAGGCGCTCGGGCGGCAGCCCTTGGATCAGGTCCGGCGGATAGGTCTCGGCGCCGCCCGTGAGGGGCGGCGGCTCCCGCAGGCCCGAGAGGTCAAAGCCGAGGCCCGTGTCCGGATGGTGAGCCAGGTAGAAGTTGAGCGGCCCGTAGGAGGAGATGAACGGCCGCGCGGCGATGGGCTCCGGCATGGCGCCGAACGCGCCGCGGAGAACGTCGACGTCGGTGAGCTCCACGGTGCGGTCCTTCCGGTGCACGGCGGTGGCTCCCACAAACAGCCCCGCGGAGCGGCGAATGAACCCGGGCCAGGAGTCCACGGCTTGTTTTGCCTCGGGGGTCCACTCCAAGCGCGCGGTTCGGCGCTCGATCCGTTGAAAGGCTTGTTCCGTGGCGGGGTGGATCGGGTAGACGCCCGCGTTGAAGCGTTCGACCTTGTCCCAGAGGCTCAGGTGGGCGGGGGCGAGGGCCGCCAGGAGCGCGGCGAAGGCGAGGGCGACTCCCATGAGCCGCTTCCCGAGGGTCGCGGCCATTCCGGAAGCGGGCACGAGCCACCAGCCGAGCATCACGGCCACGAACAGGGCGTGCTCGGTGCGCAGGAGGCACGCCGCGGCGCTGGCCAAGCCGAAGAGGCCGAAGCGCCAGGGCTCTCGCTGCTGGCCCGAGGGCATCACGGCGAAGGAGGCCATGGCCACCATGAGGTAGGGGGCTTCGCTGTTGATGGAGTGCGAGAGCACCAGTGCGCCCTGGGAGACGGCGAGGAGCAGGGCCGCGCCCGCGCCGACGCCCACGGAGAATCCCCGAAGCAGCGCGAGAAACAGCAGCGCGCACGTCATGGACCCCATGACGCGCCACCAGGACTTCAGGCCCTCGATGCCGCCCTCGGTGCCATCCCAAAGCGTATCGACCAGCCAGGGCATACCGGGCGGCCGAAGGGGCAAGCCCGCTTCGAAGACCTGGCCCGCGCGCCCTGCGAGGACCTGGTCCAGCCACACGTAGGCGTCCCCCTTGTATCCCACGGCATGGGGCCAAGCCGCATCGGGCCCGGCGCCCGCGAAGAGGACTCGCATCAAGAGTGCGAACAGGAAGACGCCGAGGGCGAGGCCCCATGCGTCCGTGCCCTGAAGCCGCTGACTGGGCTCCTGTCCTCCGGTTTCCATGGGGCAGAGGATACGGACTGGACCCGGTGGTTGTGGCAAGGGCGGATGGAACCCCGGGGCCGTCCGCTGGGATCAGTCTTCGAACTTGGCCCCGCCGTAGCGCGACCGGCGGACGGTGAGCTCGAGCACGTCGGGCCGCGAGTAGTGACCCGCGGGGTCGAAGTTCTGGCGTTCGCGGCGCACCCAGGCGGGGTCGATCTCGGCGATCACCAGCTCCTCACCGGAGCCCATGGGGGGCACGACCCAGGACCCGTCGGGGGCGGCGAGGCACGAGCCACCGTCGTGCAGGACTTCGCCGGGCGTCGGCACGAACCGGTCGCGGTGCGGGAAGTCCTGGGGCACGTCGCTTTCCCGCAGGACCCCGGACACCGAGACGACGAACGAGCGCGACTCCTTGGCGATCACGGGCGTGAGATCCTCGGTGTTGCGCCTCGCGCCGGGCCAAAGCATGCAGTGCAGGTCTTCCCCTTGGGCGTAGAGGCTCGCGCGGGCGAGGGGCATCCAGTTCTCCCAGCAGTTCAGACCGCCGACCGTGAACTCGCCCATGGGGTGAACGACGAGGCCGGCTCCGTCGCCCGGGGCCCAGCTCAGACGCTCCTCGTACGTGGGGCGCAGCTTCCTGTGCACGCTCAAGACCTCGCCGTCTTTGCCGACGAACACCCGCGAAGCAAAGACCGAGTGGTGCTCGCGCTCGGCGACCCCAAGGCATACAGCGGTGCCGCTGGCCTTGGCCGCCGCGCGTACCCCATCGAGCCCGCCCGCCGCGATGTCCACCGCTTGGTCCAGGTAGAGAGCGTGCAGCTCCTTCTGGTCCTCGGCGTTGAATCGAGCTCCGTCGGTTCTCGCGATCCAGGCCGGATACCCGGGGAGGAGCGTCTCACCGAACACCACGAGGTCCGCGCCCTTCGAGCCCGCCTCCTTGATGGACTCGGAGACCTTGGTGGACGTGGCTTTCCGGTCGAGAAGGACCGGCGCGATCTGGGCGAGGGCAATTTTCATGGCCGCCATTCTTGCCCCTTCGACCTGGCCGAGGGGGGCCTCAGCCCGATTCCCGGTGGGGCCGCGCCCAGGGGGCGGCCCAGCCAACGGGCCTCTCTGGGTCTAGCAGGCCGTTGAACAATTCAACTATCCAGAAAGCCGCCCCTCGAACGTCTCGCGGCGTTGCCCAGACCCTCCAGATAACTCGCTATTCGTCGATCTGTGCGCCTTGCGAGGCGTCCGATGGACGACATTCTGAATAGCCGACTTGTTCAACGGCCTGCTAGCGCAGCGTCGAAAGGCCGGCAGAGCTTTTCACTCGGCCTTCCATGTCGACGACGATGGCTTCGATCTTCGGCAGGCGCTCGACAAACTCCAGGCCGATGTCCGGGCCCAGGACGCAAACCGCCGTCGCCACCGCATCCGCCAGGGCGGCGTCCGGGGCGGTGACGGTGGCGCTCATGCAGCCCTTCGCGGGCCGGCCCGTCCGCGGGTCGATGATGTGGTGGTAGCGTTCGCCGTCCAGCTCGAAGAAGCGCTCGTAGTCGCCGGACGTCACCAGGCAGACGTTCGAGACCGGCACGATGGCGATGGCCCGCTCGCGGTCCCTCGGGTGCTTGATGGCGATGGTCCAAGGCTCGCCCATGTCGGTGCCGAGGGCCTTCAAATCACCGCCGGCATTCACGATGCCGTGTTCGACCCCGTGCTGCATGAGGACGTCCATCGCGCGGTCGACTCCGTAACCCTTGGCGATTCCGCCGAGCCCAAGACGTGTGCCCTTTGGCATCGTGATCCGCGATCGCTCCTGGTCCACTTGAATCTTGGACCAGCCGATCTTGTCCAAGGCCCCCGCGATATCGCTTGGGCTTGGGATCACCGGGGGCACCGCCTTGAAGTCCCAGAGCTTGCCAACGCTAGCGTAGGTCGGATCGAAGGCGCCGCCTGAGAGTCGCGCCACGGTCAGCGCCCGTACCACAAGGTCGGACAGCTCTTTCGGGACCTTCTGGGGCGTGCCATCCGCGCCGTCGTTCATGCGTACGAGCGGCGAGTCGCGCCAGCTCGTCATCATGTCCTCGACGCGGTCGAACTCCGCCCGTGCCTCGGCGAGGGCAGCGTCGAGTAGGGCGGCGTCTTGCCCTTGGGCCTCGAAAATGACCTCGGTTCCCATGGCGCCGAAGGTCACGCGTCGGGCGATGCGGCTCGGCGCTTCCTTCGCTTCGTCCGTCAGGGGATCCTGCGTCGACGGCCCCGCAGGAGGAGGGGCCGCGACGGCGGGCGCGTTGATCTTCTCTGGAACGCTTCGATTGCCCCCTTGGGCATTGCCCTCTTCGGAACGGCATGCGCCGAGCGCACCGAGGAGCAGGACGAGGCAGTTCGTTGTCTGGCTCCGGAGGCGGTTTTCCATGGCGTGAATGCTAGCAGGCTGACAGAGGGAATCCCGGCGGATCATGGGCGCCTGGGGCACCCATGATCCACCGGGATGGACCCCGGGATGGACCCCGGGATGGACACCGGGGGCGGCGCTCAGATCAGGCTCAGTGCCACTCGGCCGGGGGAGCTTCGGCCTGGTAGGCCACCGTGCCGTCTGGTTCGATGATCACGATGGTCGGCTGGATCTCCACGCCAAGACCCTTCGTCAATCGCAGGTCCCGATCGCGAATCGTCGGGTAGGTCATCCCGGTGTCGAACATGGCCTTGGCCACGCTGGCTTCGTCGACGGACTGATCCGGGCCGGAGACCACGCCGTAGAAGGCCATGTCGTTTCCAAGTCGCTTGTGGGCCGCGATCACCGTGGGAGCCTCGGCGATGCAGGCGCCGCACCATGGCTGCCAGAAGACGAGCGCTACGGGCTTGCCGCTGGAGAGCACGCCCTTGAGGTCGTGGCTCTGTCCTTTGGTGTCGGTGAAGGACCCAGCGAACACTTCCCCCGTCGTGCGGGCCGAGGCGGTCGTGCTGATGGCGCCGTCCGTCGAGGCGCAGCCGGCGACCATCGCGAGGGCGCCTGCCATGAGGAGTCGAAGTGGCATCATGATCAGAAGCTCCAGCGGTAGCCGATGAGGCCGTACATGTTGTTCAGGTCGTCGTCGCGCATCGAGTAGTCGAAGCTGAACGTCCACCGCGTGCCAGCGCTCCTGTTCCAGGTCCAGGTGGTGCCGAGCGTGTTGGAGCTGAAGTCACCGAGATCGGAATCCTGGCTGCGCTCTGCGGGTAGCGTGGCCCCGAAGATCTCGCGCTGGTAGAAGTCGGCTTCGGACTGGGTGTAGAAACGATACCGGAGCTCGAGCACGTTCCGGCCATCGTTGAAGCTCTGGATGAAGCGGGGCATGATGTCGAAGCCCGTGATGCCCCAGTCGTCGCTGTAGAAGCGCCCGCCGAGCTCAATGGCGCGCCCGGGCGCGACGAGCCTCCGCGCACGTCCATAGATGACGGTCCGCAGGCGGTTGTCCGGGACGACCTCAAAGGCCTGGCCGCCGATCGCGTTGTTGTCGAGGTCCGGGTTCGGGTTCACCGAACCGTCGTCGAAGATGACGCTGTTGTAGGGCGTCGATAGGAAACCCGACTGGGACGAGATCGTCGCTCCGAGCGTGCCGTGGGTCTTCTTGTCGAAGATCTGGTACCAGCTGACGGTCGCCGCCACGGAGGTGCGGTCTTCGTCAGGATCCGTCACGCCGTTCCAGCGGATCGGTTCGATGGTGTCCAGGAAGGAGTCGAGGCTGAAGGTCAGCTTCGCGTCCTTATCGCGGCGCTCCCAGGTGTAGTCGCCGCCGAGGTGGATGGACTGGTAGTCGTACTCGGTGCTGAATCCGGCGCGAGCGCCGATGGAGGTTTGCTCGCTCGTCTTCCAGCGCAGTCCAAAATCGGCGCCGATGTAGAAGTCGCCCGACGCCCCGGACTGCTCGGGGAAGTTGGAGAGTCGTTCGATCGAGGCGGAGGAGACGTTGTCGTACACCAGAAGGCCTGAGTACGCGAACGTGTCGCTCACGTTGTAGTCGAAGACGACGATGGGCTCGATGACGGTGACTTCCTCATTGAGGAAGGGGTTGCCCTTGCCCGGGGAGTCGGTGCGGTCGTAGTAGCCGAGTTGGACCTCCAGGGATCCGGTTCCCGCTTCACCGAATGAGTTCGGGAGCGTGAAGCGGGCCGGCTGGGATCCGTCGCCGAGCTGGGGCGCCGCGAGGAGAGCTGCGATCAGTAGCATCCGCAACCGCCTCCCGCCGCCGTGCCCACGCCGCCGGCAGCACCTTCATCGGAGTACTGGACCTTCTGCTGCCAATGCAGCTGGGCCGGGCTCTCGGTGAACTCCATTGCTGGGTCCGCGAAGGCGCCCTTGTCGTAGAACTCGACCGTCTTGCACCCTGGCGCCACAGCTGCGGCGGCCAGGAGGAGCAGCGACAATCGCCATATACCTTGGATTCGTTGCGTCATTGGGAAGGGGGGCGTGGGACGCCTTGTCACACCTTCGGCGGATTCACTGCTCGGAACCAGTGCTAACCGGACGCAGATGTCCGGAGTTGCATTCGTGTCATGCGCGCCACGGAGCGCTGCGTGCCGTTCGGGATTGAGACGCGATTGCAATTGTCGGGGAGTCGCTGGGGGTGCACGCCCGGTGCCCATCGGGGCGAGTGGCGCACGGTCGAGGCAGGCCCCAATGAACGAGACCGGGAGGGCCAAAGCCCTCCCGGTCTCGTCATGCCGATTGCCGTTGGGTCCCTTGGGGGACGGCGCAACCGGAGCCGCCTGCCCAGGCTAGTTGACCAGGGCCGCCGAAAAGATGTCGCCGAACAGAGTCGCCGAACGGTGTCGTCGCAGGGACTAGTCGCGCCGGGGGGCGCGCTCGCGTGCTTCGCTGATGCGAATCGGCCGTCCGTCCACGTCGTGTCCGTCCATCTGCGTGATCGCGTCTTGGGCGGCGTTGTCATCAGCAAGTTCGACGAAGCCGAACCCGCGAGGGCGACCGCTTTCGCGGTCCATAACGATGTGAACGTCGTTCACCGTGTGTCCGCCAGCCTCAAAGGCTTGGCGCAGGCTGTCGGCAGTGGTATCCCAGGAAAGGTTGCCGACGAAGAGTCGTGAAGTCATCAGAGTCGTGAAGTCGATCGACTTCCGCGATCCGGTCAGTGAGTTTCGGGCTCTCGATTCCCATGCCGCGTAGGCAGGGGAGGGGTAGCCGTTCCAACGACATGCGTCCGGGGCAGGAGTCGAACGCGCCGCGAGGCGCATGAATTTACCCGGTGGGCCAAGCGCCTTTGCGCTTGCCCCTCTCGAGCGGAAAAGACGAGGGACCGGGCGCGAGCGCCCTTCGTCAAAATTCTCGACGGCGAACCCAAAAAGCGCAAGGGAGGAGGGGGACAGAGGCCCGCGGGGAACGGGCCTCTGTCCCCTTCCGATATTGAGGCGTTGCCGCGATCCGTTCATCCCGGCAGAAAGGGGCGCGGAAGCGTGGCAGGCCCCGCCGGGAAGCGGCGGAGGGGAGCTCACAACGGAAG
>CAJXRJ010000330.1 GCA_913058555.1 uncultured bacterium | reverse complement strand
GAGATCATGCCTAGTCTCGTGGGCTCGGAGATGTGTATAAGAGACAGGGCTTGGCCCGGTTAGTACTTGATGCCCAGGGGATCGAGGGCTGCCTGCAGGGTCGCGGTGGTGCCGCAGCCGAAGACTGGAAGAGAGTCGGGCGTCGAGCCGTGGATCAGGCCCGTGAGGATGACCGTGTCCTGGATCGTGAGGGCCTGTTGTCGCGCGGTGTAACCACCGGAGTACCGCAGGGTCGGGGCTCCGTTGGCGAGGCGCCCCGTGACGAGCAGCAGCGGAACAGACGTGAATCCGAGGGCCGCGGCGGCTTCCTCGCGATCCATGGCGCAGACGTCAAAGCCCGATCGCTCCAGATCCTCTTGAAGAGATTCGTTGGCCCCGAGCAGGAGCACGGTCTCAGCCGCGCCCGCAGGCCTCTTCGAGTCCATCAGGTGCTTCGCGATCCGCTGCGAGCAGCGGCAGGCCCCGTCGAGGACGTGGTAGGCGTGAATGGGGGGCTCGGGCAGATCGCTCTGCGCGCCGAGTACGGCGAGTGTCTCGGCGAGGTGGGGCTCTTCGAGGCTCGGCCTTGGGAGGGCCGCCCAGTGGCTGGCCATGAGGGAGCCGAGGCCGAGGATCAGCAGCGGCATCCACACGAACAGAATCCCCCGGAGCCCCAATCGTCGCGCGCCAGCCCAGCGCTGGTTGGCGGCGGGTGCCGGTCCCCCTGAGCGGCTATCGACCGCTGGGGGGACGCACCCAGGGGAGGCTTGCGCCGCGGCCGGTTGTCTCGACGAGTCCATCTCTCATGTCTCCGTTGGGCCGCCGGCCTAAAAGAGAATGGCGTCGCCTTGATTGGCCATGCCGCATTCAATGGCCTCGGCGGAGATCGAGATGTTCTCGTCCACGTGGGCGTCGAACCACACGGTGACTTGATCGTTGTCCTTCGCAGAGACCTCCTCGAACCAGCGCCCTTGGGTGCGTCCGCAGATCTCGATGGTGCTGCCGCGAACCACCAGGGGCGTGGCCATGGTGATGAGCACACCATGGGCCGTGAAGCTGCGCTTCATGTGCCCAAGGAGTTGATTGGAGAGCTCGCCGAGGGAGTCCTCGGCCCCCGACGGGCAGTCCTCGGCGCCGAGGTACTTGGAGACCCGTCGCAGGCCTCCCGTGGTCGTCGTCAGCCCGAGCGTCCCGCGGACGTGATCGCCTGAGAACCCAATGATGGCGGCGAATCGATACTCCTGGGAGTCGCATGGCTCATGGGGCTCGGGCTCGGGGATGAGGTCCAGGCAGGCCTTGCGGAGGCTTTTTGCGGCGAGGTTGTCGAATTGCATCGGTGGCCGAACGTCCTGAACCTCCTTCGCACCATGCGATGAGGTTCGAACGCTAGACCGTGGGGTCGACGCCGCTGGACCCGCGCCTTTAGGGCAGGAGCGGAAACAGATTCCATGGCCCCCCGGGAGATCACCAAGGGGCTCTACCTGTGTCAACGGAGGACGCGCTCCGCCCCAGGACCCAGCGCTCCGCCGCTACAGAAGCTCTTTGTCGAAGTAGTTCGAGCCCATCCCCGCGTCGACCACCAAACCCTGGCCGTTGAGGCCGCTGGAGCGGTTCGAGAGCAGGTAAAGGACGGTGTCGGCCACTTCTTTCGTCTCGAGGCCGCGCTTGCGAAGGGTGGCCTTCTCGGCGTGCATCCACGAGTCCACGTAGCCAGGGATTCCAGCCGAAGCGCTGGTCTTCAAGAGCCCCGCGCGGACGCCGTTGAATCGCACCTCGCTGAAGGCGCTGAAGGACTTTGCGAGGAAGACGATGCTCGAGTCCAAGGCGGCCTTGATGGGGGCCATGTAGCCATAGTTCTCGGCTGCCATCGTCGTGCTTGAGATGGAGATGGCGACGACCGATGCATCACGGGCGAGGGCGGGCTCGACGGCGTTGGCGAGGGCCACGAGCGAGAACGCAGAGACGTTGGTCGCTTCGAGGTAGTCCTTGCGCAGGGTCTTGTGGAAGGGCTTCCAGCCGTCCGAGTAGTTCGCGAAAGCGATCGAGTGCACGAGCCCTGCGACGTCGGTGAAAGACGCCGCAATGTCTTTCCCAAGCTGTTCGATCTGCGACTCGTCTCGCGCGTCGCAGATGAAGACGGGGTCGTCCCCGGTCAGCTTGGCGGTGTCCTGGCGCCGCTCTTCGGTGCGCACGACGATGATCGGCAAGGCGCCCGCCTCGCGCAGGCCGCGGATGACGTGCCACGCGACGCTCTTTCGGTTCTTGAGGCCGGTGACGACCACGTGCTTGCCCGCGAGCCCGAGCCAATTGGAGCCGCCGGCGGAACCGTCCGGGGCACCAGTCAAGAGGCGCCCCCTTCGGTCAGGGGCGGCGCCACCGCCAGGACACAGGAGAGGCGTGCGACGACCTTGCCGTCCTCGCCCTTCACCTTCGCATCGACGTACCTGGCGTTCTGAAGCCGCTCCGTGAGCTGCACCTCAGCCCTGAGCGTGGTGCCCGGGCGGACGATCTGGCGGAATCGAGCATCGGTGATCCGCGTGAGGACGGGGACCCCGGCGGCGTCCTGGTCGTCTTGGCTCGTGGCGTAGATCAGCACAGCGCCTGCCTGGAAGCAGAACTCCGAGATCAGAACGCCGGGCAGGACTGGCTCACCGGGGAAGTGCCCCTCAAAGCAGGGCAGGTCGGTGGGCACGTCCCACTCAGCCGTGAGCTTGTCGCCGTCGTGGTCGACGATGCGAGTCACGAACAGGAACGGGTCGCGGTGGGGGATGAAGTCGGTGACGGGGCGATCGAGGATGGAAGTCATGGTCAAAGCCCCCCTGTGACGTCGAGGGTCGTACCGGTGATGTAGGAGGCCTCTGGCGAGGCGAGGTAGAGCACAGCGGAGGCCACTTCCTCGGGGGTGCCGAAGCGCCGCGCGGGGACGGTCTTCTTGTAGCCGGCGACGAGGTCGTCGGGGAGGTCGTCGAGCAGCTCTGTGGCGATGAAGCCGGGCGAGACGCAGTTGACGGTGATCTTGCGCTTGGCGACTTCCTTGCAAAGGGAGCGCATGAGGCCCACTTGGCCGGCCTTGGACGCGGAGTAGTTGCCTTGGCCTTCGAAGCCGAAACGGCCAGCGGGGGAGGTGGTGAAGATGATCCGGCCGTAGCGCTGGCGCATCATGTTCTGCACCGCGAACTTCGACATGGTGTAGCCGCCCGTCAGGTTGGTTCGGATGACCGCGTCCCAGTCCTCGGGGGCCATCGTCGCGAGGATGCCGTCCCGGCGAATGCCTGAGTTGGCGACGAGCCCCGAGATCGGGGTCTCCCCGAGGCCCTCCCAGAAGGCCTCGCAGGCGTCGTGATCGGCCACGTCGAACTTGGCGAACGAGAGCCTCTCTCCGGCGTCGCCGGGGTCGCCCAACTGCCGGGCGTCGGCGAGCAGCGCCTCCGCCGCTTCGTCATTGCCCCGGTAAGTGGCGTGAACGTGGGCCCCTTCGCGCAAGAACGCGAGGGTGATGGCGCGGCCGATGCCGCGGGTGCCGCCGGTGACGACGATGTGCTGATCCTGGAACCTCATGGGCCGAACATTCTCTCCATGGGGCATGTCCCGGTCGAGATGCCATCGCTGTGAGTTCGAGGAGTTTTCCGACTTCCGGCTGAGCAAGGCCTCCCGGGGTCTCGATGTTGCCCCTTAGAAGGCGCGTGGAGACGCGTGATCATCGATGGAATCAACCGACAAACAAAGCTCGGGCGCCCCAGGCCATTCGAATCTGCCCAGCGATACACCCACCGGGGCCCCCAGCAGGAGCCCCACGGGGCTCGTGAGGACCCGGTCCGGGCGCTTGATCCGGAGCGACGCCGCCCCTGCGACCTTTCATACGGCCAGCCCCGAATCCTCGCGCCCCTGGGCCAGGTTCACGGTGATTGGCGTGGTGCTGGTCGCTCTGCTCGGGTTCCTGGTCTTCCTGATGTCCGATGCCCCTGGGGGCGAGAAGGGCCGTTTGGACTCGATCCTGAAGGACGTTGGGTTCGTGGTCCGGCAGCAGAAAGGGCCTGGAATCACCCGCTGAGTGGCCTCGCAGAGTGGCGCGAGGCCCATTGGGGAGCCAGGTGATAGAAGCCGCGTCGAGGTCAGTAGACCACCGCGGAGATCGCCCGGGTGGCTGAGAATCGTCTGCCGGGGGTGGGGTCATCGACGATCCACTGGAAGACGAGCCGGGTGCCCACGAGGGCGGAGGACATCCGGGATGCGTCAAAACGCACCGACCCATGGCCCTTGGCGGCTCCGGACCCCGTGAGCGGGATCACGGCGCGGTGGACGTTGGGGCCCGCGGAAAAGTAGAGGACCGTGCCGCCCGTGGTGGATTCGACTGGGCCGGGGCGGTCTGCCACGTAGAGGATCGCGAGGGCGCCCCCAAGGGCATTTTGGATGCCCACCGTCACCTCGCCGTCGGAGCGCATCCCTTGGGCCATGTGAATCGTCGGTCGGTGGCCGCCGGTGCCAGGCGTGCCCTGGCCGAATCGTCTGGGGACCCGGGGCGATTCGGAGAAGAGCGTCGGTCCGTCGAACGGATTGACGGCGGCCGCCACCCTGGGATCGGTGAGCGGGCGCTTCAGGAACGCCACCAGGTCAGAGCGCTGCTGGTCGGTCAGCCCCAGGGGGACCATTTCCGGTGCCTTGTTGGGTGCGTCATGGAGCCCACCCCCGTCGTAGAAATCCACGACGTCCTCGAGGCTTGCAGCGCTTCCGTCGTGGAAGTAGGGCGCCGTGAGCTCGACGCCACGGAGGGACGGCGTTTTGAATTTGCCGCGGTCTGCGAGGAGGCCTGTGACCTCCCGGCGTCCGCCGTCGTCATAGATCGGGTCGACCCCGATGTTGTGGAACTCGAAGTCCGTGAAGTGCGGCGCCGCGTGGCAATCGACGCAGCCCGCCGCGCCCTCGAAAAGGGCGAGGCCGCGTTGCTCCTCCGGGGATAGCGCCGTCTGGTCTCCCGCGAGGAAGCGGTCCACGGGAAGATCGGCCGTCACCAGGGTCCTCAGGTAGGTTGCGAGGGCTTGGGCGATGTGGCGGGGCCGGATCGAATCGTCGCCAAAGGCCTCACCGAAGAGCTCGGGGTAGCCTCGCCCGGCCGTCCAAACGGCGATGGGACCTGGCAGGTTCCTCGCTTCCGCCAGGGGGGTGATCTCACGCAGGTGTTGGGCCACGTCGTCGATGGTGCGGCCCGGCGCGCTCATCTCGAAGTGACTCAGCAGCGGGCCGAGCACTTGCGATTCGAGGGCAGCGCCCGCGGCGGAGATGACCTCGCCCGTCAGCGGGTCGCGGAACTCCCCGGTCGCGCGTCCGTCCAGAAAGAGCACTGGCGCGTAGGCCGAGTTGAGCACGGTCGGCGCGTTCCGGCGGGTGCGCATGATCCCGAAGCCCACATCGGCCCTCTGCTGGAACGTGCCATCGGGCCAGAGCAGCGGCATCGATCGGCTGCCGAGAACGTCGTCCGGTGTGTGGTGCTCGCGATCCGTCCCGAAGTAGCGGCTGCTCTCCGGATCCAAGGCCGTTCGCGGATCGGCGAATCCGGCGCTCGGCCGGTGGCAGGTTGCGCAGGCCACCGAGTGGGTCGAGGAGAGCTGCTCCTCCCAGAAGAGGATCTTCCCGAGGCGCGCCTTCTCCCGGGTCCAGGGGTTCTCCGCGGGTTCGGGCACTGCGGGAAGCTGGGGCGCGGCCGCGATGGGGGGCGAGAGGAGTGCGCCAGCGGCCGCCAGCGGGGCCCATCGGAGGGCCCAGGAGCGGCCCAAGAGTCGGCCCAAAAATCGGCCCTGAAGTCGGGAAAGTCTCATGGATGGTGGGGGCGATGGGCGTGGGGACCGGCTCACTCGGAGGACCGTGCGGACCATAGGGAGGAAACCCACGCGGGAATCGATTCAGCGAATCTCAGCCGTTTCATGGGCCTCGCCCGTTGATTCCGAGGGGCGCGCAATCGAACCTGCGTCCCATGCCCCCAGTACCCATGCCGCCCGCACAAGAAACACGAAGGCACGGGCCTCCCCCTTATTCCTCCATCGTCTTCGACTGCGATTCCACCCTCTCGGAGATCGAAGGCATCGAAGAACTTGTGGCCGGCTCGGGGGAGGTCGCCCGCAAGGTTCAGGCTTTGACCCAGGCGGCCATGGAAGGCCGCGTGTCCCTCGAGAGCGTCTTTGCGGAGCGACTGCGCATCGCCCAGCCAAGCGCGGGCGACATGGCGACTGTGGCTCAACGGTATATCGAGACGGTCCTCCCGGGCGCCCCCGAGCTCGTGCGCGGTCTACGCCTGCTCGGGAAGCGCGTCATCGTCGTTTCGGGCGGACTCTTGCCGGCCGTGCGGCCTTTCGGAGAGTGGTTGGGCGTCGACCCCGGTGAGATCTTCGCTGTGGACCTGACGTTCACCGCGGAAGGCTCGTACGAAAGCTTCGATGAATCATCTCCGTTGGCCCAGAGCGGCGGCAAGTACGTGCAGCTCAAGGCCCTGGATCTCGCAGGTGACGCCGCCCTCGTCGGGGACGGCATGACGGATCTTGAGGGGCAGCCCTTAGTCGCACGTTTCATCGCCTTCGCAGGGGTCGAGGCGCGTCCCGCCGTCGTGGATCGAGCGGACGCGTCGGTCACTATCCCTGACTTCGCTGCCCTTGTGCCTCTGCTGTTGTCGGAGGACGAGATCGGTCGACTGCGCGGTGAGCCAGACGCGGGCATTGCCGCGCTCCTCGGGCGAGCGGACGGGATGCGATGAGCGCCGCCTCTGCCAATGACGGGATTGCCGAGCTCTGGATCCCCGGGCCGACGCAGGTCCGTCCCGAGATCCTCGCGAGCTGTGCTGAGCCCATGATCGGGCACCGGACGCCGGAGATGCGCGAGGTCATCGCCGCCCTGGATCCCCACCTTCATCGCGCATTCGGCACGGACGATGTCTCGCACAGCGTGGCGGTGCATTCGTGCACCGCCACGGCCCTCATGGAGATGGGATTGAGGGCGGTGGGGCCGCGGGTCTTGGCGTTGACGCAGGGGGCGTTCTCCGAGCGCTTCGCCGAGATCGCCGAGGCCCTGGGTAAAGACGTCACGCGGGTGGCCTCGCCCCTGGGAGCCCGCGCGGACCTTGCCCGTGCGGCGAAGGTTCTTTCGGACGGAGAGCCCTTCGACGCCGTCACCGTTTGCGCGAGCGAGACGTCGACGGGCGCCCTGACTTCCCCCGAGGCCATCGGGGCCATCCTCGCCAATCGACGGGGAGCGCGAATCCTTATGGACGTCGTCACGCTCCTTGGCGCGGGCCCGTTGGAGCTCGCGCGCCATGGGATTGACTTCGCCCTCGCCGGCACGCAGAAGGCGCTTGCGCTGCCCCCAGGACTCGGGCTCTACGCCGTCTCGAAGGACATGCTCGCCTCCGCGGCTCCGTCCTTGAGCTACTTCCTCGACCTTCGCCTGATCAGCCGGACCCATGCGGAGCAGAAGCCTCCGATGACCCCGACGATCCCGCTCCTGCGTGCCCTGCGCAAGCAGCTGGAGACCATCACCGGCGGGACGTTGGAGCGGGAGTGGCTCGGCATGGAACGGCGGGAGGGCGCCGGCGAAGGTGGCTGGGCCCTGCGGTTCAGGCGCCACCGACAGATGGCGGACCGGGTGACGGCCTTTGCGAAGGACCACGGCCTCACCCGGTTTGGGGCCGCCGAGGGCGAGACGTCGCCTTCGGTCACGACCCTCGACGTGGGGGGGCGCGATGTGAAGGACCTGGTCGCCGCGCTCACCGGCAGAGGATTCACGATAGGCACGGGCTATGGTGCCTTGGCCACGTCGTGCATCAGGATTGGGCACATGGGCGATCACACGCCCGCCCGGCTCGAAGCGTTGCTCGAGGCCCTTGGCCACCTCCTGGGAGGGGCAGTCCCAGCTCAGTGAATTTGGCCCAGTGAACTAAGCAGAGTGAGTTGAGCTGGGAGAATCCGGCTGCGTGAACCCCGCCAGGTGAATCCGGATGGACGAATTCATGACAGTATCGACGGCCCAGGCATGTGCTCGATCGCCGCGGCGGCGGGGGTTCGTGCATGATGGGGCGGCGTCCCGCCCCAGCATGGCCGCGCCCCCTCGTCCCCCGGACGTTCCACCTGTCTCTTATACACATCTGACGCTGCCGAC
>CAJXRJ010000329.1 GCA_913058555.1 uncultured bacterium | reverse complement strand
GTCGTCGTCCAGATTCCACCATGTCGGCCGGCGGAAAGACGGATCAGAACCATCAAGCGTATGGTCGAACGCACCCTGGATCTGCGTTGCGGTCTCGGTCTCGATCCCCAGGGCCACGATGGCAGGGAGTTGGGCTTCGTAGAAGACCGACGCATGCTCAGGGTCCGAGGCGCGCAGCTCGTCGGCCAGCCGTTCTTGGAGCCAGCGGCGATGACCCTCTACTTGGTCGAGCAGCTGCCTGCCCTTCGTGGTTCGTGCGCGCATGGCACGGAGTCCGACGAGGCCCACGATCATCATCAGTGGGCAAGCCACCGTTGCTAACAGCCCGAGCTGGTCAGCAAAGAACTTGATGGCGAGCACTTCGGCTCCGATGAATAGAAGCGCGAAGAGCGTGAGGCCCCCAGCGGCAACCCAAGTGCCCAGTTTCTTCCCGCCTTGACTCCAGAGGGCGAAGGCTATTGCGACCATGAACAGCACTCCCACAGTCCAAAAGGTGAGCCACGTGGACGTGAAGAGCGCGAATCCCAGCATGCTCCCGCTTGCAGCGCCCCCGACATAGACAGCGAACCACGCGACAAGCGGTATCGCCACCCACTTACGGTTCAAGCTGAAGAGGTGCCCCAACTGTTCCGACTGCAGGGCGTCCTTCAGGTCGCGCCTGGCTTTCATCACGCGCGTTCGATTCCGCTTGGTCAACGCGACCTCATTGTCTCCTTCCAACAAGGCATCGACGACGACGTGCTCGTCGTCTGTTAGTGCTTCCATCGGCTCGCCTTCCGCACGCGACACGAGCATGCTCCTCGAGCTGGCTCCGCCCATGACGATATGCCCCTTGTGCCCAGCGCTTACCAGCGCGGCGGCGAGGCAAGTGTCGTCATACCCCATCGCCGACAAGTGCCGGGCGGCAGCCGGTGAGAGCCCTTCGGGCAACGAGGATTCGACTCGAATGGTGCCCGATGTAGGAGAGCGCCCGACCAAGAGCCATGCGAGAAACAGAAGTCCGATTCCGAGCGGGACGCTCATCGTCATCAGGGCCCGACCCGAATCGAATTCGATTGGCGGCTGGCTGTCCCGCGAGACTGAACCTGACGGCCAGAACACCGCGATGGTCAAACCTTCGCCAGGATCGAGGACTCGCGTCGAGCGAATCACTACGCCCTGGTCACTTCGATCTACGACCTCGAAGTCCTTCCCCTTGGATCCGCTCCGCCCGGTCCATGCGTCAAGCCTGATGGCGTCTTCAGCGAATGTGTCAGGGAGCACTACCTCGACCCGAAGCTCGTCGATCGGGAGCAGGCCCTCATTGCCGGTAGCATTCCAATAGAGCTCGTCTTCCTCGTCGTGAAACTGAAGCCAGCCATCGGTCTCGTAACTCAACGTCCACGTGTGGACGCCCGGTTCCACCCGCCATCGCTCTGAGCCAAGAAAGATCCGATCGCTCCCCACTGAGTGTTCAACCCGATTCACAACGGGCGCCCCATCGAAGGAGGTGGAACCAACCTTCAATGGACGAGGGCGGATCCAAAAGGCTCCTTCTCTCGAACGCGTGATCACATCGCGGTATATGCCATGCTGGATCTGGTGCCCCGCAGCGACGGCGCGCATCGTCTCTGTAATCCCAAGTGAGCCGTCCTTTGACACCTCGATCCGTACATCGTAGTGATGGAATCGCTCCGTCGCACCTGGCCGCAGGTCTTGGAGGAGCGCGACGGCGAGGAGCAGAGTGAGCATGACAACTGAGCCTACTTAATTGCTTGGATTCCGTTGCCGGTTCCGTGGTCCAGTCGGGAACGGAAGGGCTGCGACCGCGCCGAAGCTCTACCTCCGGCTACACTTGCAAGGCCTGAGTTCCGATCCTGGCTACAACTCCGTTCGCCGGTGCTACATGCTGAGGATCGTCCTCTTGCTGCGGAGCCTTCTGCCGCATGCGCCCAGGGATTTGGAGGCGGTGTTGGCGAAGGCCACCGCCCACTGGGCTCAGGATCGGTACGCCACGCCGGGGGCATTTGCGGACGACCTTGTTCGGTTCCTCGACGATGTTCCGGTCGCAGCGCGGCGAGCCAGGATGGCAGAGCGCAGCTGGCGATGGGCGAAGCGCAATCGCGCGGCATCCATCGCCATCGTTGCGCTCACGCTCCTCGCCCTCGGGGGGCGGGGCTTTCGATGCTGTTGAGCCACCGGGACACAGAAATTGGTCAGCTCTCGGAGAAGGCCAGTGAGCTATTGGTCAAGTCCGAGAAAGCGCGCACCTCCCTGCGACTTGAGGTCTATCGCTCGGACATGCAACTGGGCGCGCTTGCGGTCTTCCGGAACCGGGGCGCGACCATCTCGAAGATGCTAGAGCGGTGGGAGCCGAAGGCTCTCAAACCAGACCTTCGGGGCTGGGAGTGGCATGTGCTCAAGTCCGCGGTCGCCCGCCCGGGGGACTGCAAAACCTCTGAGTACGGAGTAGGGAATACGATAGACGCCGGCCACGGGGTCCTTGCCGTTGCGGGTATGGCCATCGAGGAGCACACCGACGGCCATACCACCGAGACGAAAGGTGAATTCCCCGGGCTTACTCATCCCATCGGCGTTCGCCTTCGGCCCGACGCCAGATACCTGGTTGAGTCGGAAGCGTACGACGACCGCGTCATCGCGCTACCAAGCGGCGAGCAGGTCGCCAGGCGTCCCTGAAGGAGCGTCGTCACGGCGGATGGGATCGCGGATACGGCCAAGATTCTGATCATGGATCCGAGACCAGCTCTCTGGTGCTACCGCACGGACTCCGTTGAGCCGATCGCCTCCCTCGAAGGGCTGGAGTCAGACTCTGCCGTTTCCGACGACGGGCGAATCGTGGTCGCCACAGACGGCAACTCCACCCCCCGCGTGGTGGACCTCGAGTCCGGTCAAGTGCTCCGTTCCATAGACCTGAGGGCGCTTCGCGAACCGACCCACTTCGAATGGCTCGCCATCAAGCCCATCGGTACGTTGGTGGCCTCGGGCAATCGCCTGGAATCGATCGACGACTGGACTGGACACAGGACGGAGGCAAACTCCGCATCGTCGGCTCTCAAGGAACTCGTACCTGGGACATAAGCGGGCCCTCGCCTGAAACGCTCACTCTGGAGCCGCACGCCATTTCTGTGCCGAGTCCTGATGGCCGGCTGGAGTTTCGTGCGACCGAGCAGTCAGCAGCTCTCATTGATCTGGACTCTCCGCTGAACGCTCGAATGGAAAAGGCGTGGGCGTCGCAATGCGGCAAGGGCGAACAGGTTGCTGCCCTGTGTTCACTCCCCCGGTGCTTGAAGAAGCTCGTCGATAGTTTCTAGCTCAAGCGCTAGCTGTCGACTCATGAATGTCAGGGCGACCCCGACGGCTCCATCGTGGGTAGGGAAATCTTCGAGTTGGTCCCTGAGGGCTTGACGTGCCTTCCGAAGGCCCGTCAACGCTTCGAGCCGGTCCTCGGCGGAGAGTTCATCTGCGTGCAAGATCAGCGCTGCGAAGGGTTGGATGGAAGGGCCGCCCGATCGAGTTGTGCGTTCGACCAGCTCCAGATACCCCGCTTTTCCAGCCGGCGTCATGCTGTAGACCTGCCTCTCGGGATAACGACCTTCGCGGTCGTCCTTGCAATCGAGCCAGCCTCTCTTCTCAAGTCGCTGGAGCACCGTGTAGACAGTGGGGCGAGTCAGCCCGAGAGTCCAGCCAAGGCTTGCTTCGAGCGCTTCCGAAAGGGCGTACCCATGCGCTGGGTGATCCCGCACGAACTGCAGGACCATGAGCTCTTTTAGGGCTGAGAGGTTCACCTCAAGCGGCCGCTGAACGGAACTAGGTCATACACTTCGAAGGTGTCGATGATTGCGGACATGTCCTCATCCTCACCGTGATCCCTCTGGCCCTGTTCGGTCGTGAGGAAGGCCATCATGCTCTCCTTTCGGTCAAGGGTGACCCAAACGACGACGGAGTTGCGCTTCTCGTCCACGCCGACTTGGCGGGCGATCACGCCATCGATCTTGGCATCCATGAGTTCTCCAGGCCGGCTGGCGAGAGCGGCCAGCTGCTGGAGCTTGCCTGGCTTGGCGGTTGAAACGCTGACAAAGGTATAGGTGGGGTCGGCCTTGGTGGATGAGGTCATGGGAGCTCCTCTCAGGGAGTGTGTGTCGTGGGGCGTACTAGCGCAGCTGCTAGCGAAAGTGAGAAGCGCACCGAGTGCTGGTGCATACCAGAGCGCCCGGTCGACGTTGACGGGGGGCGGGTATGGCGTGGCGTGGTCGAACATGGGGTCCCCTCATTGGGCGGCGAGCATAGTTACGTCTGACTAGTCGCAACTGACTATGGGTGGCGAGGCCTGGCCCGTCAAGGGTGATCTCCGTCTAGCTTGCGCTTTCATAGCGGGTCAATCTGCCGTCGAAGCCAGACCAACAATCAGCCCATGGCCCTGGGGCCCGGCCGGACGACGTACCTGATAAGCGCTTCGAGGCGGTCGGGCTCCTTGGCCTCGACACGGGTGGCGGCATACTCTGAATCGCGCCGTGGAGCACGTGAGTTCGATGGCCAATCGGTAGCCAAGGGCGCGGTCTCTTCTCTACGCCGGGGAGCCGATACGAGGTAGGCCGCTACAGGTGTTGCCAGTACCGATCCGGATGTTCGAGCACCCCCCTGGTGATCAGATAGTGATCCGTTTCTTCCAGCGGCACTCGCGTCAGGGATTCGTCGTCCAAGGAGAGAATCTCGGCACCTGGATAGGTCATGAGAATCGGCGAATGGGTCGCGATGATGAACTGCGAGTGACCATTGTCGACGCGGTCGCGCATCATCGCTAGCAAGGCCAGCTGGCGCGCAGGGGACAGGGCCGACTCGGGCTCATCCATCAGGAACAGCCCGCTGTGCATGCGGTTCTGCATGAGCTCCATGAAGGCCTCGCCATGGGATCGCCGGGCCAGCGGCTTTCCGCCATAGCTCTGATACGGATCACCGATGAAGTCCGGGTCTTGCCTGCGGGCTTCGAGCAGGGCGGCGTAGTGCGCCTGGTGCTCGGCCCGAAAGAAGTACGAGTCCTGCGGACGCTTCTCACGAATGGGGCGGAGCAACCCTGCGAGTGCCGCCTGGGCGTCGGGAGCAAACGAGGAGCCGAGATCGGCGCGGCCGCCGCCCGCGACCGGAAGACCCATCAGCCCCGCAAGCCCCTCGATCAGCGTGGACTTGCCGCTGCCGTTCTCCCCGACGAAGAACGTGACCGCAGAGCGGAACTCGAGCTCCAGGTCGCGCAACCACGGCAAGGAGAACGGAAACGAATCCGTCCACTCCGGCTGCCGTTCATGGAGCTTCGCCCCTCGCAAGTAGATCGCCATGGGGATGACCTTACCCTGCGAAAGACGTGAGTCCCGAGTTGAACGAATGCGGCGTCGCTTTCGCCAGTGGGGCTCCATGCCAATGGGCCGAGACACGCTCACTCGGTATGGCCACTTTTCCCTGGCGCTCCCGTGAGATCTGGGTTCGATTCGGACATGCATCTACTCGCACTCGCATTGCCAGCAGCCGCGCTCGTTGCCGCTACGTTCACCGCTCCAGCGCCACACTTGCAGGGTTCGCCCATCTCTGTTCCGGGTTGTACTGGCGCCGTCACGACAACAGGGGCCCCGGCCATCTGCGAGGTCTACGGGAATCCGGTCGCAAGCGCGAATGACGCGCAACTCGTCGCGTCGGGGCTGCCGCCGAATCAGTTCGGGATCTTCATGACCAGTCTGGTGGGGGCTCCACCGATGGTCGTGAACTCGGGCAACGGCTGGCTCTGCATCAATCCAGCTGGGAGCAACGGAATAGGTCGCTTCTTCTACCCGAATCAGATCCAGAGTTCGGGACCGCTCGGCCAGCTCACCCTTGACACGACAGCTGGCCAGTGGGATCTCTCGGCGTTACCAACCGCCACGGGCGGCCCCTATGCCGCCATGCCTGGAATGACGAGCCACTTCGCTGCCTGGTTTCGAGAGCCAGTCGGGGCCGGATGGAACTTCTCCGGAACCGCCCTCATGACCTGGCAATGACCTGAGATTCGGAGTCATGGCAACGTCCGTTGGTTGGATGAGGAACTCGCAGACGCGAAGTGCAACCTGTTGAAGTTGCCACGACCTCCTTCGCGATACGGCCGTGCGGCGAGAATCTAGATCGCGAATGCCCCCTGGCCACGGAAGCACGTTTGCTGCAGATCCACAACTGGGGGCCGTCTTCGTGATTCCGAAAACGAAAAATCGATCCTGGCTCCGTACTCCCGTACTCCACTGCCCCCGCTGCGGCAGCCGAATTGGATCCCCCCTCGATCGTCACACCGGCTCGAACGTGATCGGTTCATCCGCGGCGTAGCTTCGGTCCGAGACGGTCCCGAGGACAGCATCCCAGAGCATTGGTGAGACGCCCGTCCCCGGGCGTTTCACCGCGAGGTTCTCTTCGGTGAAGACCTCGCCCTTGGCGACGTCGATGGCCGCGACGGTGCTTTTTCGCGCGATCGCGCGATTGGGCGTTTCGCTCGGGCTCGGCACTTTGACGTCGCCGCCCAGGGCCAGCTCGATGTTTCGGACCGCCTTCACCATGGCAGCGAATTCATCGGGTTCGAGCGAAGCGGCGTGGTCCGGACCTTCCATTTCGCGGTCCAAGGTCAGGTGCTTCTCAATAATGGTCGCGCCGAGCGCGACGGCGGCAATGGGGACCTCGATCCCTAGCGTGTGGTCGCTGTAGCCAACCTCCACGCGGTACGTCCGAGCGATCGTCGCCATCGCGCGCAGGTGAACGTCCTCCATCGGAGTGGGGTACTCCGTGTTGCAATGCAGGACGCGAATACGATCCCGCGGAGCGCCGCTGGCTGTCAGGGTTTCGAGCGCGACCACGACTTCCTCTATCGTGCACATGCCCGTCGAGACGATGAGCGGCATGCCGGTGCGCCCGACCGCGCGAAGGTAAGGGAGATTGGTGATTTCGCCCGAGGGGACCATCAGGAAATCGATACCAAGGGCCTCGAGGAAGGTGATGCTCTCGTGATCGAAGCCCGTGGACGCGAATCGGATACCCCGTGCCTGCGCGTGATCGACGAGGGCGGTGGCCCAGAAGGTGCACTGACCACCGACGAGAGGGCGGAGCTGACTCAGCGCCGGCGCGACAATCGCCGGCTCGCCCAAGAACGTGACTTCCTAAAAAGGCCGCGGCCTTCTTCGCTCGGGACGACGATCAGCATACGTGGTGATTGAAGTGGAGAAGGCAACCTATTCGATCTCGATGATGTGCGGTGTCCTGGAGGTATCCAGGAGCGGGTACTACGGGTCTGCCAAGCTCGACTCCATCTCCAAGCGCATAGAGAGGGACATGGATCTCACGAAGAAGATCAGGAAGGTCCATGGGGGCAGCCGCGGAACCTACGGGAGTCTAAGAGTCCACGCTCAGCTCAAGAGAGACGGTGAGACTGTTTCCCTGGAACGGGTCGCGCGCCTGATGCGAGAGGCCGGAATCAAGGGGAAGGTGAAGCGGCGTTACAGAGCGACGACCGATTCAAATCATCGTAAGCCGGTCACCCCGAATCTCTTGAAGCGTGACTTCACCACTCAAACGCCGGATTCAACGTGGTGTGCAGACATTACGGCAGTCCCTACCGCGACAGGTTTTGTGTACCTGGCCGTCATTGTCGACGTCGGCACGCGCCTCGTCGTTGGATGGGCGGCCGACACAAACATGGAGACTCAGCTCATCACTCGAGCATTGAAAAACGCACTGGCCTGGCGCGACCCCGTGGCCGAGATCATTCATCACTCCGACCGTGGATCTCAGTACGCCAGCCACGGCTACCAAGATGCGCTCGCTGCTTCTGGCATCACGTCGAGCATGAGCCGAGCGGGGAACTGCCGGGACAACGCACTGATGGAGAGCTTCTTCGGTACCTACAAGCAGGAGTGGGCGCACCACCATCGGTGGTAGGGCCTGCGTGACATGCAGGAGGCGACCCACGACTACATCGAGGCGTTCTACAACCGCACGCGACTGCACTCATCCCTTGGCTATCGGACGCCGATGGAGGCGGACAAGGAGGCGGACAAGGAGGCGGCGTAGATCACAATCCATCCACAGAGTTATTAGCTGTCTCTTATACACATCTGACGCTGCCGACGATATGCAGTGTGTA
>CAJXRJ010000328.1 GCA_913058555.1 uncultured bacterium | reverse complement strand
TCCTGCCGCAGCAGGGAACGCAGTCCTTCGTGAAACCCGTACCCGACGGCCGAGTCGACCTGGCTCTGACGCACGAGCGGCATGCAATACTCGACGGGGTCTTCGATCGTCGCGACGTTGCGCTGGATGGAGTCCACGCGGGAGAGGAGGGCGTAGAGCGTCGTCGTCTTGCCGGACCCCGTCGGCCCCGTCACGAGGAAAAGACCGTGGGGGCGCTCCGCCAACTTGGCGAGCTTACCCGCCGAAACGGGATCCACTCCCAATGCTTCGAGGGGCGGGACCCCTCCACTGCGATCCAGCACCCGCAGAACGATGTTCTCCCCGTAGACGTTCGGCATCACCGACATCCGCAGGTCCACGTCGCGGCCATCCACCACCATGCGCAAGCGACCGTCCTGGGGACGGCGCCTCTCCGCGATGTCGAGGCGGGCATTGATCTTGATGCGCGAGATCACGGCATCGCTCACCTCCTGCGGCAGGCTCTCGGCCGAACGGAGTACCCCGTCGATGCGGTACCGCACGCGGGTCAGGTACTCCTCAGGCTGAATGTGAATATCCGTGGCGCCGCGGTGAATGCCGTCGCGCACGATGGCGTCGGACAGTTCTTGCACGCGACGCTCGTCCGAGGCCGACGCACCGTTCGCCAAGAGCTTGGAGACTTCGTCCGCGGCCCCTCGCCCTGCGTGACGGCGCATGAGCACATCGAGGTCCGCGGCCGTGACCATGACGATCGAAAGCGAGTACGGGAAGGCCGCACGAACCGCCTCAATCGAAGAGGGATCCGTTGGATCCACCATCGCGACGCTCAGCGTTCCGCCATCGATCGCATAAGGAAATGCCCGAGCCTTCCGCACCATGTCCGGGTCGAGCGCATCGAGAACGAAGTCCTCGGGCTCGATGTCATCCGGCGTGACGATCGGAAGCCCGAGCTGTTCCGACAGCAGGCGCGCGGTGTCGATGGCCTGCACAAATCCAAGGGAAACGAAGATCTCCCCTAGGGGCCGGTGCACCCGGCGCTGCTCCGACAAAGCCACCTGCAGCTGGATCTCGTTGATGAGGCCCCGCCGCAGCAGCTCATCGCCAATTCGGATTCGTTTGGGCGCGCCAACGGGCTCTCCCGATTCTTCAGCCATGACTAGCGGCCCCCAAGGTCCATGCCGGACGCCGCACGCTTCTTCTCAAACTCGCGCTGATAGCGCCTGGCGAGGACAGCCGCTTCGTTCGGGTTGACCACTCGAGGGGTCACGAACACCAGAAGCTCGCGCTTCTCGGTCGTATCCACATCGCTGCGGAAGAGTCGCCCGATCAGGGGCAGGTCTTTGAGCAAAGGGATGCCCTGCTGGGCATCGGAGCGACGATCCTGCATGAGCCCGCCCAGGACGATCGTTTGACGATCGGCCACGAGGAACTCTGAGTCGAGGGTCCGCTTGTCGATGATCGGGATGGTCTGGAACTGCCCCACCACTTCACTCAGTTCCTTGGCGATGAGGACTTTCAGGATGCCGTTGCCTTGGATCGTGGGCGTCACCTCGAGGCGAACACCCGCTTCCTTGAATGCGATCTGCTCGATGTTGGTGGTGGCCTGGCCCGCGTCCGTGGCGGTCGAAGCCGTGGCCTCGATGTAGGGGATCTCTTCGATCACCGCGATCTTCGCCAGGGACCCGGAGACGGTCATGACGCGCGGCGCGCTGATCAGCTCCAAGTCCACATAGGACTGGAGGGCATTGATCGTGGAGGAGATATCGCCCCCATCGAAGTTGAACATGGCGTCGAATCCGCCGCTCGACGCCGTGCCGAGGTTCTGGGCGATGGTGAAGGCATTGCCGTCGAGGGATCCATTGAACGCGTGGCTGATCCCAAGCTCGAAGTCCTCGTCGATGATCGCCTCGAGAATGTGGACCTCGATGAGGACCTGACGCTCCAGCTGATCGGCTTGGTCCAGGTACGCGGCCACCGCCGCTACGGAGTCCTTCGATCCCCGAACGAAGAGCAGGTTCTGGGCCTCGTTCGTCACGACGGTCGCGCTGTCGCCCACGATCTGGGTCGCTGCGGCGGCAGCGTCTGCAGCGCGGATGGAGGACAGCTGGAACGAGCGCATGTGGCCGCCTCCGGCGGCAAGGTTGCGCACGGAGTAGACGCCCGGGGGGTCCTCCACGAGCTCAAGGGCATTCTGCTCCAGGATGGCGTAGAGCGCCTCGCCGACACGGACGGAGGGGAAGGAGGCGTCCACAGGCTGGTTGAGACCCGGGTCGAACATGATGTTCACTTCGGCCGCCGCCCCCAGGAAGGCGATGACCTCACCGAGGGGCATGCCGCGGAACTCGAAGGGCATCGTCTCGTCGGATCCGACACCGAGGGCAGGCGACGACGGCGACTCGAAGCCCGTCTTCTCGCTAGCCCAAGGTAGGTCGAGCTCGGACACGTCCAGATCCGATAGCAACGGACGGTTGTCCATGCTCTGGCTGAGCGTGAAGGGCTTCGCGCCAATCTCACTATCCAGTCGCAGGGACTTGGGGGCGTGTGCTTTGGCACAGCCGCCGGAGGCGAGAATCGCCCCGAGGAGGCCTACGGAGAGAAGGGCGTGGCTCATGGTCCGACTGGATTGGCTGGGGAAGTGCATCATCACTGACCGGACGGAATGGCCTCGGGGACGGACACCGGGCCGATGCTGTTAGAGGTCGACGGCGCGTCGGTTCCACCTGGGGAAGCGCCCTGTGGGGATCCCTGGCCAGTTTCCTGGGTAGACGCGCTGCGGGGTCGCGTCTGAAGGGGTGGAAGGCTGACCTCGAGGGTCATTCCCGCTTCTTCGATGCGAACGCCTGTGCGGCGGATCTCGGCAACGACGGCTCCGGTACCGGGAAGCAACTCGCCTTCCCTGACGCGGTGCGATCCGAAGACCGCGAAGCGGGTCGTCTCCCCCGCCATGGTGCCGCGAAGGGGGTGATCCTCGACGAAGCTCACCATGGGGCTGACAAGCTGTGCGCTGGAGCTGAACTCACCCGCCCCTTCCTCTTCGCCGGTTTCGCCGTTGGCGATCCCTTGCACGACCGCGTCGCTCCTACTGCCCGGAACCCGGAAGGCCTCGGAGGCCCCGAGGGTCTTGAGGACATCTGCCACGAGCATGCCGCGGCTACGATCCGTGCCAGCGTCGCCGCCGGCTTTGTCGCCAGGACCGGACGGCTGACTTCCGCCGCCGGGTGATGGGGCCGGACCTTGGCCGCCACTTTGGTGCGGGGCACCGGCGCCCGATACACCCGGCATCGTTTCGCCGGGCATGATCTCTGATTCCGCGGGCCCGTCGAGGCTCACCTGACCAGAGGTCGTACCGCTATTGAGGAGCTGGGGAACCCATACGGCGAGACACACCGGCACGAGTCCAGCGATCGTCCACTTTTGCTTGGGAGTCATCATGTTTGAATGGAGACTGGCTAAGCGCCGAGTCGCCGAAGGAAGCCGAGCCGAAGCTCAACTGCAAAGTTCTGAGTCCCCGCCTGGGCTCGGGCGAGATCGAATCCGAAAACGATGATCGGGTATCCCGATTCGCGGAGGGTTGAGACGAGTTGAAGGCAGAAGTCGATGCCACCGTTGAAGGTGACGAGCACCTCATCGATGACGATCCCAGCGGCGGCCTCCTCGCCTTGTGCCGCATCGCCCTCCGACTTTTTGCTTTCCGCCAGGGACATGGCAGAGTGCGTACGGACGGACTGAATCGATTCCATGTCCACGCCGCTGCGAGCCGCAATGGCCCGGATGAGCGCGAACTCCTCAAGGGGTCGGACCCCGCACGGCACCATGCCGCGCAAGACGCTAGCGAGCTCCCCGAGCTCATCGAGCGATCCGCTCTGGGTGTAGTCCCCGAGACGGCCCAGCAGACTGCTCTTGAGGTCGAGTCTCGACGACTCTTCGTCGAAGGCCTTCTGTGCGCCGCGCAGCCCAAGCGCCGAGGGCACGGTGATGCCCATGGAGATAACGGGAACGACCGCCGCCAAGCCAAAGAGCATGGCGCGGGCGCTTCGCCGGCCGAAGCCAGTCACGTGCGACTTCAAGACAGAGCAGCTCTTCATGAATCACTCCCTGCTTCCGTGGCGGCGAGGTTGAGCACCGCAGAGAACTTGAGCGTGGCGAACTTCTGACTTTCGTTCGCTTCACGGTCGGAAAGGGATGGGAGCTCGACGTGGGCCCCAACGACCCCGGGGAGCGCTGCGAGCCTGTCTTCCAGGGCGTTCAAGGCGGTTGCCGTGGCCCCTGGCATGTCCTGGACCGTGCCGCGCAGCCGCACGACCCCGTCTTGGTTCTGGGCTGGGATGGGCGCCACGGCGCTGGCGGAAAGGAGCTCCAACCCATCGCCGAACGCACTGAGGATGCCATCGGTCAGGTCATGGATGGAGATGCCCGCCGCACTGACGGCCCGTAGCTCTTCACACGCGGCGCGAACCTCCGACTCAAGGGCGATGACGTCTCGCTCCAGGTTCTGCAAACCCGGCAGGTCGACCACCGCGGAGTGGACTGCAGCGGCCCTTTGGGTCAGCTGGTCGGCCTTCTCCTGAAGGTCACTGCGCACCGAGAAGGCCATCGCGCCAAGGACCAGGGCCGAAGCCGTGCTCACTGCGATCAGGGAACGAACCCGGGGCCGGAGTTCGACACTCATGTCGAGGACGGCCGTGCGTGACGAGAGGAAGGTCCCAAGCAATCCCATGCGCGCTGCGTCGTGGGGATCGTCAAAGAGCGACATCGCAGGATCTGGGTCTTCCTGGTTGCCTGCCCCCTCCATCGAGATGGCGGCGTCATCTCCGCCCAAGAGCTCGATCTTCACTTCCCCGAGGCCGCCGCGGATGGCCGGCTCGAAATCGTGGACAAACGACGACTCGAGGCCGCCAACGACGACAGCGTTGACGCTTTCACCACGGCTCGCACGGCGCCAGAAGGCGTCGATACCGCGCAGCTCCTGGACGAACGCCTTGAGATTGGGCGAACCTTCCGCGTAGTCCTGAGCCCCGCCGCGAATGCTCGATACGTGCACAATCCGGCCCCCGGAGAGGAGGCCGATCGCGCATTGGTCACGCTCAAAGAGCGCCACAAGCGTCGCCCCTTCCGCTGCCGCCGCCTGGATGCAGCGTTCCGAAACGAAGGGAGCGGTGCGTCCCGGGATCACATGCTTGACCGTGAAGCCAAGATCACGAAAGGCCTTCTGCATCTTCGCGAGGGGAGCCTTCGCGATGGCATGGACAAGCCAGCGCCTCTCCTCGACATCTTCCCCGTCAAGGGCGAGCGCCGAGTAGGCGACCTCCTTGGGCTCAAGCTCCAGGAGCCCAGAAGCCCGTCGGGCCATCACAGCCTCGAGATCCCGCTGCGGCAGCGACCGAAGTTCGATCACACGGGGCAGGACAAGGTCCGGAGCCAACCCGAGCACGATCGAACGCTTGGGGACGCCGTGGGCAATGAGCTGACGCGCGATGAACTCGGCAAGTTCCTCGCCGAGCTCGAGGTCGTGGGAGAATCGAACGAGCCGGTGGGCCGGTCCTCCCCGCGCGCGGCGGGGCACGATAGCTTCCACCCTGTCCTTGGACAGTTGCAGCGCGATGGTAGCTGAAGACGAGTGCTTGGGGCGGATCACCATGGGAGTGCGTGCTAGAGAGACGCACTCGGGTGATCGGCCGAGGAAGGGCCCGACTTGAGACTTGGATTCTCGCTACTTCACAGAGTTACGCACCGCCTCGAGCGCCTTCATGACGTTGCTGAGGGCGAGCGGATTCACGACGACGCCGTAGTCACTGCCCAACCGGAAACCTTTTCCGGGACGCCCCGCCCCGGTGGCGGCTGATTCTCCCAGGTCGGTAAACACAACCCGGAAAGGAGTTCCCACGGCAGGCGTGATTTCCCATTCGAGCACCGCGGGCAGGCCCTCATCGGGCAGGGCAATGACGTCGTCGGGGAACGTCGCCCGAAGGCTTCGGAAGAGTTCGAGAGCGACCGCAGTGGGGATCTTTGTCCCTGATCCATCCACGAACTCCGTCATCACCCGGTCGGGAAGGGTCACCGTCAAGGGCTCCGCAAGGGCGGAGCCGGTCACCACGACCTTGCGAATCTGGATGGACTCGAGAGGCACCAGTGAGTCTCGCTCGAACCAAGAAAGGGGCCCCCTCGCCTGGAGCGGGAACTGCGGCACGCGGGCCACGCGCTTCTCACCCGCAAGGCGCACAAACGCGCCCCCGCCGCTCCCGGGTGACGCAAAGAGGCTCAATGCGTCCCCGTCGAGCCCGGGACCTTCCCCAGGACTGGTGTGGCCCCGGCGGAGGGTCACCTTGACGGCTTCACCCTCACCAAGGCCATAGTCTGTGACTGGGGTGGCGCCCCTGGAAACCACGTCGAGGTCCGTCATCGTTCCGACCCAATTGAGGACGGAGCCGATCCGGTTCGCGTTACCTGGCGCACCATAGAGCTCCTGGACCTTCCAAGGATCGTCGACGCTTTCTCGCACGAGCGTGACGACCTCTGGCTCCGCGCCCTCGTCCATGGGGGTCTCGATGCGCAGCTCGGTGATCTCAGCGCCGTCGAACCCAGGGAAGAGCGGCGTCACGGGCCGTTCGGTCGCCGACGGCGAGCGCACCACGAGCAGGAGAGCGGCGAGACCGGCAGCCATGGCCATGAGCCACCAGTTGCGCGGCAGGATGATCGACGTCGCGGTCATGATCGGTCCCCCCCTTGGGCGATTCGCCCGGCCGACGCCGCGGAAGCCGCAGTGCGCGCCCCAAGAACGTTCCAGAGAATCCCGAAGAGCCCCACGATCAGAAGGGCCCCAAACGCCGGCATGAGCATCGTCAACCACTGCGCCCGGCGCGCCCGGGCCTGCGCCTTGTCACGGTTCGCGTTGCGTTCCGTTCGCTCCCATTCCGTGGTGTAGGGATCCAGCTCGAACACCCCGAGCTTCGTTTCCTCCTCGTGCACGAAGTCACGCAGGGGACGCATCGTGGGAGCACGGGAACGAAGCCCGATGAGTTCTTCATCGAGGGTGAGCCAGTCGACGAGATTGAGTGCCAGCAGCCCCCCACCCCGTTGGATGAAGCCATACGCTGGCTCCTGTTGGGGGAAACCATCCCGTAGCCAGTCCGCATCCCCGAAGACCACGACGGTTGACTCTGCCGCCCGGGAGAGAGGCTCACCTTCGCCTGTAAGGTCAGGGCCAAGGCCAAAGGGATCCTCCGCAGGCTTGGGGGGGCTTGCCCCTTCCCAGAGGCTCGGGAACTTGCCCGCAAAAACCGCCGCCAACTGAAACTGGCCGGGCTTCTTCGAACGCTGCAAGTCGCTGAGCTGTGTCCGCACGCGGCGCGGATCACGGGCGAGCTGCAAACCTGCGGGGTAGATCCACGCGCTGCCCGAAGTGTTGACCAGGTCTGTGCGGGTGACTCCGCTCGGGGTCTTGAGCGTCGACTCCGGTACGAGGGGCTGCGCCCAGCTGAACTGAACGCTCTTGAGCCCCTGGGTCGGGGGCAATGACGCTTCGAGGCCTTCCTCGGGCACCGTCACGACAAGCGGCGATTGAATCCAAAGCGGCGCTCCCTGCATCTGGTAGGCGTAGCGTGGAGACATCCACTCGCGGTCCCAGATCTGCGTGTCGAACACAGCGATGCCCCAGCTAGCGAGGAGCCGCGACAGAGTCGAGGCCTCGCTATCCCCTGAAGCAGCCGCCTGACCGGTCCAGGCGCTGTAGTCGGGATCATCCAGACAGACGATCAGCTTTCCGCCTCGCTGCACGAATTGATCGATGGCGTAGGCCGCCCGCTCATGCACCTCCACCGGACGCACCACAAAGAGCACGTCCACTTCATCCGGGACACCGCGCCCCGTCTCGAGCCCGAGCACCTCAATGAAGGCGCCCCGGCGCTGGAACATGTTGCGCGCCGTGCGAAACGTGGAGAAGGTGCTGGCGAGCATGAGCTCTTCTTCGGTATCGCCGGAGGCATCGATGGGCGGCCCCCACCAACCGACACCGACGCGTCGATCCGAAAGGAGGCCGTGCAACGACTGGGCGAACTGAACCTCGAACTGCCAAGGTTGAGGCTCTGCGATCGCCTCGGTGCGCCCCCGGTATCCAAGCTCGAAGGACAGCCAAACAGCTGTCTCTTATACACATCTCCGAGCCCACGAGACTAG
>CAJXRJ010000327.1 GCA_913058555.1 uncultured bacterium | reverse complement strand
ATGCCTAGTCTCGTGGGCTCGGAGATGTGTATAAGAGACAGATTCCAATCCCCCCCTCAACCACCCTGAAGGGAGCTGACCCTTGCTCCTTCCTTTCCTGTGATGCTTGGCCGATTCCTCAAAAAGTCGATCCCCGAAGATCAGCGCAGCTTCTACCGGCGTGAGCCGGGGAAGAACGATGCGCTGGCCATCAAGCTGATCTGCGCCAACGGTGCGCCCATTCCGGGTCGACTCATTGACCTGTCGACGGGTGGCGCCGCTGTGGAGTTCGACATGGACCTCACGGGCGAGCTGGAAATCGACTGCGAACGCGAGTTGGTGATCAGCTCCTTCACCCAGAAGTCGGTCCGTGGCCTAGCCCAGGTTCGTTCGGTACCCATCGAGGGCGGCGAGAACCGTTATGGGTTCATGTTCCTCGACGGTGCGGCGCTCTTCGCGCAGCTCGACGAGTCGTTCTACAAGTTCTTCAACCGGCGCCGGTTTCGCCGGGCCAAGCCCGCCCTCGGCGAGCGGATCCGCGCCGAGCTTGGTTTCGCTAATGTCCTCGAGAACGTCGACCTACAGGACGTTTCGATGAGCGGCGCTGTGGCGCTCGTCTCCCACGACATCGCGGCGATGCTCACCGTCGATATGCCGACCGAGCTGAGGATCCACGTCCCAAAGACGGATCTAGTGCTCCATACGTACGCGATCATTCGTCACTTCAGTCAGGACTCGAGGGGCGTCCGCGTGGGGTTCTCAACCCAGCCCAACGCCGAGGCCGACACGAAGCGCAACACAAAGCGCGCCCAGGCGGCCCTCAGCGACTACATCAAGCGCCGCATCGACGAGATTCAGCGCTACAACTCCGCGTTCTGATTCTCTAGTCATCGCTCCCGCCGCCTGGGCTATCCTCTGGCCCATGGCCATGGATCTCAGCGGCGTAGAAGTGAGCGGCTACTCCCTCGGTGGATTCGCCTCCTGCTTGGACCTCCCGGGCATGAAAACCTGCGTGGACCTTGGGCGGTTGATCGACTCGACGGTGGCTCGGAACACCGTGCTCATCACCCACGGCCATGCCGATCACATCGGCTCTTTCGCCCAGCACGTGGCGCAGCGGGGACTCCGCGGCCTTCCGCCGGCGACATACTACGTCCCGCCTGGACTCGGGGAGGAGCTGGAGGAACTGCTCCACCTGTGGCGGCGCATGGACGGCGGCGCACTGCCAGCGACGATCCGCACGGTGGAGCCTGGCGAGGAGCTACGGCCCCATGCTGGGGTCGTGGTCACGCCCTTCCGCACCCGTCACCGGGTCGTTTCCCAGGGCTATCTCTTCGAGACCGAGACGAACAAACTCCGTCCGGAGTTCGTGGGTCAGGACTCCCAAGCGCTGGTAGCGGCGAAAGCCCGCGGCGAAACCATCGTGGATCCCGTGCGCGAGCCGCTGCTGGCGGTCACCGGTGATACGACCATCGAGGGGGTGCTCGAGCATCCCAAAGTGCTCGCGGCGCCGAGGGTGATCATGGAGACGACGTTCTTAGACGATCGGATCGACCAGTCGGAGTCGAAGCGGAAGGGACACATCCACATCAAGGACGTGGCTGATCACGCGGGTCTCTTCCAGTGCCAGGACCTGATCCTCAACCACGTCTCGCCGCGCTACGGGCCGGATCAGGCCCATCGGTTGGTCCGCGAGGCGCTCCCGCTCGAGTTGATGGAGCGCACCCGCGTGTGGATCGGTGACGCCTGAGGCGAGTCCCTCAGAAGTGAGCTTCGGGGGGGAGCTACGGCCGTGCCTTGGTCTTCCAGGTCGGCCGCTCGGGAGCTTCCCACTGGTCCATGGCCGTAAGCAGGCCGTCCAGGGTCGGCTCCGCGAGCAGCAGGCCCCGGTGCTGCGGCCGGATGAACCCCTCGGACTCGCACTGGTCGAGGTGGCTCAGCATGTGGTCGTAGTAGCCGTCCAGGTTGACCACGCCCACCGGGTCGGAGTGGATGTTGAGCTGGAGCCAGGTGAGGACCTCGAAGAGCTCCTCCAGGGTTCCGTGGCCCCCCGGGAGGGCCAGAAACCCGTCGGAGAGCTCCATCATCCGCGCCTTGCGCTCATGGAGGGTGTCCACGACCTCAAGGCCCGTGAGCCCCCGGTGGGCGACCTCAATGGCCTCCAGGCCGTGGGGCAATACACCGAGGACCTCGCCGCCCTCGGCCAGGGCGGCATCCGCCACGGCTCCCATGAGCCCCCGATTGGCGCCCCCGTAGACCACCCCTATGCCCCGCTGGGCGAGGGTGCGGCCGGTCTCCTCCGCGAGTTCCATGTGCCTCGGGTGGGCGCCGTCGGAGGAGCCGCAGAAGACACAGAGCCGTCGGGGGCTGGCGCTCGTTCCATCTCGATTCGCTGGCGTCATCGCCCAAGGCTAACCACTCTGCGGGACGGGGATTAGGTTCCGGATCAAGACTCGTTCTTCCGGTGCCCGATATTCAGAACAAATGTCGAACCGACTCTTCGTGATCTCTGGCTGCGCTTCTTCGGGACTCGACGTCTCAGCGCGTGTCTTGACGGCCCTCGGTGCCCCCTGTGGACACGAGGAAGTCTTCCATACGGCGGCTTTCGCCTCGAGCGGGACGCTCTACTGGCCGCCGACCGTCGTGGGGGACGCGTCCTGGTTCGCGGCGCCGGTCCTCGGCAAGCTGCCCGAGGCGAGCGTGGTGCTGCATCAAGTGCGCCACCCGCTAGCGACGGTCCGGGACCTCTACGAGTCGAAGTTCTTCGAGGAGGAGTCCGAGGCGCGTCACTTCGTCCAGGACTTCTTGCCCGAGACACGATTGGGCGGCCCGCTCGTGCGGTGCATGCGCTTCTGGCTGCAGTGGAATCGCATGGTCGAGAACGCCAGCGACTATGACGATCTGATCTACCACCGCCACCGCATCGAGGACCTCGATCCGCGGTCCACGGCGGAGATGACGGCGCTCCTCGGGCTCTGCCGTGACCGCTCCACCACAGGACGGGTGCTCGACGAGCTTCGGCCCGTGGAGTACGCCGGCCCGCCCGCGGGAATGGGCTGGGACGATCTCCCGCAGGGGCGCTTGCGCCTCGACCTACAGGCAGAGGCCGAGCGCTACGGCTACGAGTAGCGGAAGCAGCTAGGCCGAGCGCCGCCTGCGCTTCACCAGGTGCGGCAAGAGCCACAGGTACACGCCGCTGACCCAAAGGCCCAGCAGGATGATGGCCACGGGGAGGAACACCCAGAGCTTGGTCGGTTCCCCAAAGAACGATCCATCGTGGATCTGTTCCAAGAGGTCAGAGCGGCGGTAGTTGACGGAGAGCACATCGCCCGTCGCCGCGTCGAGCTGCACTTCCCAGCGGTTCTTCGCGCGCACTTTGAGCATGCCCTTCGACGGGCGCACGTCGAGGCGATCGACGTCATCCCACGAGGCGATGCCCGCCTCGCTCGCCGACTTGGCGCCCTCGAGGACCTGGTCCCACGAGATCGCCAGCGTCTCGGTGGATCCTCGCTCGGTGGGGGGCTGGACCCACGACCAGTCCTTCTTGAGCTGGAGGATGATGCCGCTGACGATGACGACCAGCAGTGGCAGCGCAGAGATCAGGGCGCCGACGCGGTGCAGCTTGCGACTTAGCTTTGGGGCGCGGCTCTTCTTCGGTCGGGTCCCAGCGGCGCTCTTCAAGCGAGCGGGGGAGACCTGGCCGGCATCGTGGTGCGGAGGCGCTTGTTGGCTCACGGGGGGAGAGGGCATCGGGGAAGGCTCAGGCCGGAGGATCAGCGGGGAGCCCGCACGAGGGAGAGGTCCAAGGAGTCGTCGGTCAGGGCCCTCAGGAACGCGACGAGGTCAGCTCGCTCCGCGTCCGACAGTCCAAGGGGCTTCAGGATCGTCTCCCCCGGGATGTTGGAGGGGCGCTCCCCTTCGCGCGTTGCGTAGAATTGCACCACCTCCTCGAGGGTCTTGAAGGCGCCGTTGTGCATGTACGGCGGCGTCAGGGCGACGTTGCGCAGCGAAGGCGTCTTGAACTCAGGCGCCCCGGCGTGGCGGTGCTTTGGGAGGTACTTCACCTTGTTGCCGGCCGGGCCATCCGGGTCGTCGGACCATTCGGACGTGACGCCGAACTGGAAGGCGGCAAGGGACTCGAGTCCACGGGAGCGGCCCGGGTCGTCCGCGGGGGCGCCGTTGGCGATGGGGACGCGCGTGTCGTGGAACTCGTAGTCCGTGAAGAGCGGTCCGTGATGGCACACGGTGCACTGGGCCTTGCCGGTGAAAAGCTCAAAGCCGCGGATCGCGGCGGGGTCCATTGCGGCGACCTTCTCTGGGGCCCCTTCGCGCAGGCCTTCGACGAAGACGTCGAACTCCGATCGGCCCGAAACCATGCGGCGTTGGAACGCGGCGAGGCACTTACCTACGTTCACGAACACCCGGTTGACGAGGGCTTGATCCGCGGGGCTCATCTTGTCCCATGAGCGCTGGTGCGGGTGATAGAAGCCGCTCGATCCACCGAGGTGTTCGTGGTGGGGTTCGGCGTCAGGGTCGCCCCCCGCGGCGCGCCGCGCGTGCTCGCGGGCGAGCTGGTGGGCGCGGTCGTTCTCGGGGACCGGCCGGCCGTAGGGGGGGAATCGATCCAAGTTGTCGAACGGCGCCATGGGCCCAAAGAGATCCTCGTAGGCGGTGCGCAGCTTCGGGTCCCCATGGATTGCCCTGGCGACTTCGGTGCGGGCAAACGCGTGCTCGAGCGGGTCCTCCAGGGGAATGAGTGCTTGGCCCCAAAGGCTGTCCGCGCGGCCGTCCCAGAAGAACCAGCGTAGGTGGGCGACGTTCCAAAGGCTCGGCGTGTGGCGTTCGAGGGGAAGGACCCCCTCGGCGAGCGGCTTGAGGTCCACGAACGAGTCCCGTGGGTCGTGGCACTTCGCGCACGACATGTTGCCGCCTTTGGAGAGGGCAGACGTGTGGAACAGGGCGCGGCCGAGCTCTGCGGCGCCCTCATCTTCGAAGTACAGATTCGTTGGATCTGGCGGCGGAGGCGGGACAGGGGACATGCGCAGGGCCGTGGCGGTCGCCGCGTCGGAGAGCGGCGACGGAGCCGCCGTGCCGGCGTTGGGAGAGCTGCCTCCGGAGTCACCGGGGGTGCCGCAGCCGCCCATAAGGACGCTGGCCGCAAGGGCCGCGCCGATGCCGATGAGTACGCGCATGTCGCCCATCACAACCGAAGCTCGTCGTCGGCGCTGGCGGCGATCCCGCCGACCATGACGGTGGCGGACACTGTCCAGTAGCCATCCATGTGCAGGAGGAATCCCCTGGCGCGGTAATGGCCGCCCCCGAGTTCTTCGGTGACGGGCTCGCGTAGCATTCCGTGCCCGTGCTCGGGCATGAAGCACGTCATGGACACGTTCGCGCCTTCCACCGGCGTACGCGCTTCGTCGTTGCGCGTCACGAAGAGCTCCACCTCAAAGTCTCCGTTGATGGGGATCGCTCCGCCGACGGGCTGCCAGGAGATGACATAGGCCTTGTCCCGCGTGAGGATCTCGTGGGGCTCGTCGAAGGGAATGGTGTGGGCGTCGGGAGCCACGGCGGGGACACCGTCGGGCGTTTTGGGAGCACCGGTGCAGGCGGCCAGTGTGCCAGCGAGCACGGCCAGCGCGACGAGGGCCGCGGCGGCTCCGGCGAAGGGCTGCCCGGAAGCAGCGACTGGGGATCGTGCGAACGTCATGCCCTCCAGAATAACGTGAAGGGGCCCGGCAGCGCTCGCTGCCGGGCCCCTTACCGAGCGGAAGCTCGCAGGGCGCTCAGCCCTTCTTATCGATCTTCGCCCAGGAGTCCCTGAGGGTGACCGAGCGATGGAACGTCAGGGGCCCTTCGCCGGCGGCGCGGGTGAAGTACCCGAGCCGTTCGAACTGAAACTTCTCCCCTTCGGCCGCGCCGCCCAGGATCGGCTCGACCTTGGCGCCCTCGACGACCTCCAGGGAGTCGGGGTTCAAGTCGTCCTCCAGCGCTCGGCCGTCGCGCATTGGCTGGGCTTCCTTGAAGAGATGGTCGTAGAGATTGACCGTCGCATCCACTGCGTCGTCTGCGCTGACCCAGTGGATGATGCCCTTGACCTTCTTGAGGCCCTCGGGCTTCTTGCCGTCAAAGCTGCCTTCGACCATCGTGCAGAGCAGTTCCGTGACTTCGCCATTGGCGTCCTTGATGACGTCGTGGCAATGGATCACGCAGCCGTATTTGAGGCGCACGTGGCCGTCGGGCTTGAGCCGGAAGAACTTCGGGGGGGCGTCCTCGCGGAAGTCGTCGCCCTCGATGTAGATCTCCCGGGTGAGGGCGATCGGGCGCGTTCCTGCGGACTCGTCCTGGGGGTTCTGCACGGCCTGGCGCTCGATGCGCTCGCCCTCGGGGATGTCGGTGATCACCACCTTGAGGGGGCGCAGCACCGCCATGCGACGCAGGGCACGCTCGTTGAGGTCGCTCCGGAGGGCGTTCTCCAAGAGGTGCATATCGTGGGTGCTGTTGTACTTGGTGAGGCCGAGTCCGTCACAGAACGCACGCACGGATTCGGGCGTGTACCCCCGCTTTCGAAGGCCCCGGATGGTGGGCATTCTGGGGTCGTCCCAGCCGTCCACGTGGCCGCCAGCCACGAGCTCCTGGAGCTTGCGCTTCGACGTGATCGTGTACGACAGGTTGAGGCGCGCAAACTCGATTTGCCGTGGGCTACCGATCCCGTCAATGTGCTCGAGGAACCAGTTGTAGAGGGGCCGGTGGTTCTCGAACTCCAGACTGCAGAGGGAATGGGTGATGCCTTCGATGGCATCGGACTGGCCGTGGGCGAAGTCGTACATCGGGTAGATGCACCATGCGTCGCCGGTCCGGTGGTGGTGGGCCCGGGCGATGCGATAGAGCACCGGATCGCGCATGTTGAGGTTCGCGGCGGCCATGTCGATCTTGGCCCGCAGGGTTCGGGCGCCGTCGGGGTACTCAGCGGCGCGCATGCGCTTGAATAGATCGAGGTTCTCCTCGACCGAACGTTCGCGGTGGGGGCTGTTCTTGCCCGCCTCGGTCGCCGTGCCGCGGTACTCGCGGGTTTCCTCGGCGTTGAGGTCACACACGTACGCGAGGCCCTTCTCGATGAGCTGCACGGCGAAGCCATAGAGGTCCTCGAAGTAGTCGCTCGCGTAGAGGGCCTTGTCACCCCAGTCGAATCCAAGCCATCGGATGTCGTCCTGGATGGCGTCCACGAACTCCTGGGACTCCTTAGCGGGGTTCGTGTCGTCGAAGCGCAGGTTGCAACGGCCGCCGTACTGGTGAGCGATGCCGAAGTTCACGCAGATCGCCTTGGCGTGACCGACATGCAGGTAGCCGTTGGGCTCGGGGGGGAAGCGCGTGAGGACGGCGCCGCCGTTTTTGCCTTCGCTGAGGTCCTTGTCGATCTCTTGCTCGACGAAGTTCTTCGTGCGAGCTTCTTCGTCGGGCCGGGGATCTTTGGAGTCGGTCATTGGGACGTCTCTGGACATGCCGAAGGGCCACTGCTGGGCCTCTCAGGGGCGGAAAGTTGCGGAGCCGGGCGGCTCCAGAAGGCGAGAAGTCTACGGCCCAGGGACGCGGCGGGATGCCGCCTCGGAACGAGAATTGAGGTTCTATGTCCCGCGTCAGCTTGGCGCGGCGCAAGGGTCGCTTGAGCGTCCTAGTATTAGGTGATGAAAGCCATGGCCCCTCGACGACTCGCCCCGGCCGCCCTGATGGCGACTGTGGCTGGACTTTCCCTCCTCGCCCCCGCAGCGACGGCCCAGGGATTCCTCGTAGCGCCTCCCGCACCGCCCCAGAACCCCGTGACGCCCGAGAAGGCCGTCCTGGGCAAGATCCTCTTCTGGGACGAGCAGCTCTCAAGCGACGGATCCATGGCGTGCGGCACCTGCCACATCCCCTCCCAGGGGGGCTCGGATCCGCGCCTGGGCACCTCGGCGATCAACCCCGGGCCCGACGGCCTGGTCGGCACCGACGATGACATCGTCGGGTCTCCCGGGGTCGTCGGAACCAACGCCTTTGGGCACTACGAACCCAAGGCTGGATTCGGGCTGGACGCCCAGGTCACGGGGCGGCACTCGCCCTCGAACCTGACCGCGGGCTACTTCGACGAGCTCTTCTGGGACGCTGTCTCTTATACACATCTCCGAGCCCACGAGACT
>CAJXRJ010000326.1 GCA_913058555.1 uncultured bacterium | reverse complement strand
ATCTACACACTGCATATCGTCGGCAGCGTCAGATGTGTATAAGAGACAGCCTACGTACGACGCGCCCATGACGGACCACGACCCTTCGACATCCACCTTCGAGTGGACGCCCCCGACTTCGGGAATTCCACGTCCGTCCCTCACGATCGACGGCCTCGCCGGGCGTCTGTCGACCCTGGCGGAGGACCGCGGCTCCACGGCCGACGACGTCGTCAGGCGCACGGCCGCAGCGGCGGACGAGTGGCTTTCGGGCTCGGAGTCCCCCAATGACGGCATCCTGGAGCGGCTGCAGGCCGAGCTGCGGGATATCTACGAGGCCCATGGCTGGCGCGGGCCCGTCGCGCGCTTCGAACGTGCCCTGGCGGGCGTTCCGGCGGCGCTTGGAACGGATCAGAACGCCCCCGAGTCCCTGCGGGAGGCCCTGGCCAAGGAGTGCGCACTCTGGGCGGGGAGCGCATCCACCGGCCGTTGGAACGGCGTCCCCCTCGCCCCAGGGGCCCGGCTCGGCGACAAGAGCCGCTGCGCAGCCCCTCTCCTCGATGGTCTTCGGGGCCTCGGCCCCGGCGAGACGATCCTCGTGCACGGTTGGTCCGAAACCGTGGCCCGCGGCATCGAGATGGCCCAGGCAAGGGGCCTTGCGCCGGAAGTCATCGTTTCCGAGGGCGGCCCTGATCTCGGTGGCCGGCGCCTCGCCCGGCGGCTCGTGGCAAGCGGCATGACCGTGCGGTTCATCTACGACGCAGCCCTTGTGCACGCGGCCGGACGGGTGGATCGCATCTGGCTCGGGGCCGAGGCTCTTGGGGAACGCACGTTCCTCGGCCGGGTCGGGACCCATTCCCTCTTGAACCGCGCCGCGGACCTCGACGTGCCCGTCGCGATCCTCGCGACCTCGGACAAGCGCGTCCCTAAGGGCGCCAGCCTGGAGTTCCCCCGCTGGTCCGCCGAGGAGCCTTGGCACCTCTGGGAGGGGGCGCCGCGGGACGTCGTGGTCGAGTCCCAATCCTTCGAAGAGGTCCCTCTGGATCTGGTGGCGACGATCGCCACGGAGCACGGTGCCATCGGCGCCGTGACCGCCAGCCAGGGCCTCTGAGGGACAGCTCTTGGGTCGCAGGGGCACCTTGCAGGGGTGCTCGGTACCCTAGGAGCATGCTTGTCCCCGCTGCCCTGCTGCTTCTCTGCCCTGCGTCCCTCCTCCCGGCGTTGATTCCTGGGTTCACCCCTGTGTTCACCCCGGGGGCCCCTGCGTCTTCTTTGGCGACATCCTGGACCGTGGAGGGGGAGTGGCTGCCCTCCGGGGCTGATTCGTGGGACCAATTCGTGGAGGCGGCCAAGGCCCGCCACGGGGATTTCGGGGCCAAGGCTGCGCTTTTCCTCCAAGAGCATCGACCGGCGGGCGACGAGGAGATCGATGGCCAGCTTTTGCTGGACAACCTTGAACTCGCCCTGGTCGCCAGGGAGCGCTTTCCCTGGGCCATGGACGTCCCGGAGGAGCTCTTCTTTAACGACGTCTTGCCCTACGCGGTGTTGGATGAGACCCGGGAAAGCTGGCGCCCGGCGATGCTCGAGCGCGCAGCGCCCCTGGTGGAGGGATGCAAAACCGCCGAGGAGGCCATTCAGGCCCTCAACAAGGGCCTCTTTAACCTCGTCGACGTGCACTACAACACGGGCCGCAAGCGGCCCAACGCGTGCCCGTCGGAGTCCATGGCCCAGAAGAAGGCCACCTGCACGGGCCTGACGATCCTGCTCGTGGACGCGTGCCGTTCCGTGGGCATCCCCGCCCGGGCGGCGGGGGTGTACCGGTGGCACGACGACCGCGGCAACCACACGTGGGCCGAGGTCTGGGATGGGTCGCGCTGGCGCTTCACCGGGGCCGACGAGTACGACGCGAAGGGACTCGATCGGGGCTGGTTCACCGACGACGCCTCGAAGGCGACGGCCGGTGACCGCCAGCACGCCGTGTGGGCGTCTTCGTGGAAGCGTGTCGACGCGTACTTCCCGCTTGTGTGGTCCAGGGGCTCGAAGCGCGTTGCCGCCGTCGAGGTGACGCAGCGTTACCTCAAGGACGACGGTTCCAGCGACGTCGACAAGCTCGGCGCGGACGGCGAGGAGCTCTCCGAGGAAGCCGCGCTCAAAGTGGCCCAGCGCGAGTGGGAGAAGCGCAAGGCGACGCTGGCGAGCGAGCTGAAAGCGGAAGATGAAGCGAAGGCGTTCCGGGTGGGGGACAAGGTGCTCCGCATCAAAGAGAAGCGCTTCGGTGACGCCCCTGAGGGGCAACGCAGCCTGTGGATCTCCATGCATGGTGGGGGGGGCGCGCCGGCGCGCGTCAACGACCAGCAGTGGAACAACCAGATTCGTCTCTACGAGCCCGCGGAAGGGTTCTATGTGGCCCCTCGCGCCCCCACGGACACGTGGAACCTCTGGCATCAGGGCCACATCGATCCGCTTTTCGATCGCATGATCGCGAGCTACGTGACGCGCCACGGCGTGGACCCGAATCGCGTGTACCTGATGGGCTACTCCGCGGGCGGCGACGGCGTGTATCAGCTCGCCCCGCGCATGGCGGATCGTTTCGCGGCTGCGTCGATGATGGCTGGGCACCCCAACGAGACGAAGCCTGACGGGCTGCGCAACCTACCGTTCATGCTCTTCATGGGCGGGGCAGACAAGGCCTACGATCGCAACAAGATCGCCGCCCAGTGGCGCGTGAAGCTCGCCGAGATGTTCGTGGCCGATCCCGGGGGCTATGACCACCGCGTGATCATCTACCCGGGCCTGCCCCATTGGATGAAGGGCAAGGACCGGGAATGCCTGCCGTGGATGGCCGAGCGCACGCGGAAGGCGTGGCCCAAGAAGATCGTCTGGCTGCAGGACGACGTGACCCACGGGCGCTTCTATTGGCTGGGCGTCGCGGCGCCGGAGGATGCCAAGCAGCGCACGCGCGTCGTGGCCGAGGTCAAGGGCCAGACCATCACGATCGAGGCCGAGGGGCTGGATCGCGTGGCGCTGCGCCTCGTGGACGGGCTCGTGGATCTGGACCAGCCGATCACCGTGATGTTCGGGGGCAAGAAGGCCTTCGAGGGCCGTGTTCCCAGGACCCGGGAGGCCATCGAGGCGTCCTTGATGGAGCGTGCGGATCCAGGATTGGTCGCCACGGCCCGGCTGGTGGTGGCGAGACCGTGACCTGAGCCGCCCGGCTGGGCTGTGGGAGAGGGGCCCGGGAGGGCCTCTTTTTCGTGGCCCAGAGGGCGCTTCTGGGCGTCGCAGGCGCCCGTGGGGGACTGAATCCGTCCAAGAAGTCAGGAAAGGCGCCAATCGGCCCCAGAAGGCCGCCGTAGCGCTTTCCGTGGGCCCCCCGTGGTGCGATAATGGCGGCTTCGCAACGGCGCACCAAAAGCTCCCGAGCACCCCTGGCCCAGGGCCGCCGCACCCCCCACGCAGCGCCCGGACGCAACGCACCCCCCCATGAGCGAATCAGAGCCCCCCAAGGGCGGCGGTAAGACGACTCCGCGCTCCATCGAGCGCGAAATGAAGGAGTCGTACCTCACCTACGCCCTCTCGGTGATCCACAGCCGAGCTCTGCCCGATGTCCGCGACGGTTTGAAGCCGTCCCAAAGGCGCATCCTGGTGGCGATGAACGACCTGAACCTGAGCCCGCGGGCCAAGTACAGGAAGTGCGCAAAGGTTGCCGGCGATACGTCCGGTAACTACCACCCGCACGGCGAGTCGGTCATCTACCCGACGCTCGTGCGCATGGCCCAGGACTTCTCTCTGCGCTATCCCCTCGTGGACGGCCAGGGCAACTTCGGTTCCATCGACGGCGACCCCCCCGCCGCCATGCGATACACCGAGGCGAAGATGGCCGGCATCACGATGGAGCTCCTGTCCGACCTCGACAAGGAGACCGTCGACCTCGAGCCCAACTACGACGAGACGCGCACCCAGCCAACGGTGCTGCCCGCGCGTTTCCCGAACTTGCTCTGCAACGGCTCAGACGGCATCGCCGTCGGCATGGCGACCAGCCTGCCGCCGCACAACCTGCGCGAGATCGGGCGCGGGCTCGTGGCGCTGCTCGATGATGCCTCGCTCCCCGACGAAGAGCTACTCAAGCTCGTGCCCGGTCCGGACTTCCCGACCGGTGGCACGATCATGGGGCGCAGCGGCATCGTCCAGGCGTACACGACTGGCCGTGGACTGATCCGCGTCCGGGCGAAGTACCACATCGAAGAAGAGAAGAACCGCACCGAGATCGTCTTCACGGAGATCCCGTACCAGACGAAGAAAGGCGGCAACGACACCGGCATCATCGCCAAGATCGTCCAGGTCGTGAAGGACGGGCGCATCACCGGTATCTCCGATGTGACCGACTACTCGAACCGCGTCGGGATGCGGCTCGTGGTCAAACTCAAGAAGGGCGAGGATCCTGAAGTCATCCTCAACCAGCTCTGGAAGTTCACGCCGCTCCAGAGCACCTACTCGATCATCAACCTCGCGATCGATCGCCGTCAGCCCCGCACGTTGGGCCTGCGCGATCTGATGAACGCGTGGCTGACCCACCGTCGCGACGTCATCCGACGCCGGACGAAGTACCTCCTGCGCAAGGCAGAAGAGCGCAAGCACATCGTCGATGGCCTGCGCATCGCCGTGGACAACATCGACCGGGTGATCGAGATCATCCGGGCGTCGAAGGATCGCGATTCGGCGAAGAAGGCCCTGGCGGTCGAATTCGGCCTTTCCGACCGTCAGTCGCAGGCGATCGTGGACATGCGCCTCGGCTCCCTGACGGGTCTAGAGCGTGAAAAGCTCGAAGCGGAGCACGCCGAGTTGTTGGCCCGCATCGGGGACCTGCGCGACATTCTCGCCCGGTCGGAGCGCGTCACCGCGATGATCCGCGAGGACATCCTCGACATCGTCGAGAAGTACGGCGACGAGCGCCGCACGGAGATCTCCCTGGAAGAGGTCGACGGCAGCATCGACATCGCTGACCTGATCACCGAAGACCTAACGGTCGTGACGCACACGCGCGATGGCTACATCAAGCGTTTGCCCCTCGATACGTACCGCGCCCAAGCGCGCGGTGGCCGGGGCATCAAGGGTGCCGAGCACAAGGAAGGCGACGTCCAGAAGTCGCTCCTGGTCACCTCGACCCACGATTACCTCCTGTTCTTCTCGAACCTCGGCCAGGTGTTCTGGCGCAGGGGCTATCAGATCCCCGAGGCCGGTCGGAACTCGAAGGGACGTTCCATCCAGAACGTGCTGCAGCTCCGGGAGGGCGAAGACATCCAAGAGATGCTCCGCGTGCCCGAGTTCGACGCCGAGAGCTTCATCGTGTTCGCCACGAAGAAGGGCATCATCAAGAAGACCAAGCTCGAGGCGTACTCTCGCCCCAAGCGTGGTGGCATCCGAGCGATCCTTGTGGACGAGGACGACGAAGTCGTCTCCGTGCGACTTGCGACCCCCGGCGACACGATCTTGATGAGCACGGCCACGGGCCGCGCGATCCGCTTCGACGAAGCGGGTGTACGCTCCATGGGCCGTACTTCCCGCGGCGTGCGCGGCATCAGGCTCAAGGAAGACGACTCGGTCGTGGGCATGGTCGTGGCTGAGCCGGACGCGTTCCTCCTGACGGTGACCGAAAACGGCTACGGCAAGCGGACTCCCATGGCGGACTACCCGATCAAGGGTCGCGGCGGCCAGGGCGTGCTGGACATCAAGACGACGGAACGGAACGGACCTGTGGTCCGTGCACGATTCTGCCGCGAAGGCGACGACGTGATGTTCATCACCGAGAAGGGCATCGTCATGCGGACACCCCTCGTGGACATCTCATCCATCGGGCGCAACACCCAGGGCGTGAGCCTCGTGAAGCCCAAGGAAGAAGACCGTGTCGTTTCCGTGGAGGTGGTGCGCGGCGCCGACCTCGAGCGTTTCGATACCGAAAACGCGTCTGAGGATGAGGACGGTGTCCCCGTCGAAGGTGCGGTCGAAGGTGAAGCCGGGGCCGTGACGGACACTCCGGTGGACGATGCGCCAGCGGATGGCCCCTCGGATGGCCCGTCGGGTGAATCGGGCGCCGATCTTGAAGATGACGACGCCTCGGGCGAGGAGGAGTGACCTAATGGCTATCACAGACCTCGAGACCCAGATTCTGGAAGACGTGAAGGGGGCGATGCGTTCGGGGGACCACGTCAAGCGTGACACCCTCCGGATGCTCATCGCCGCCCTCAAGAACGAGCGCATCGCCAAAGGCGAGGACCTGGACCACGCCACGGTGGAGACGGTCATTCGTCGTGGCGTGAAGTCGCGCAAGGACAGTTCGCAGAAGTACCGCGAGGTGGACCGGCCGGAGCACGCCGACAAGGAAGACGCAGAGATCGTCGTCCTGGAGGCCTACTTGCCCCAAATGATGGACGAGGCTGCCACGTTGGCCGCCGTCGATGCCGTCATCGCCGAAACCGGCGCGTCTGGAAAGGGCGATATTGGCAAGGTGATGAAGGGCGTCATGGCCAAGCACAAGGGCCTTGTCGAAGGCAAACTCGTGAACCGTCTCGCTTCGGAACGGCTCGGGTAGGTCCTGCAGCCGCGTCCCAGGACGCCGATTGGTATGGCAAAGAGGCGCAGGGCCCCCGCTGGCGGGGGCCCTGCGCTCGTTCCAGCTCTGATTGCACCCCTTCTGACATCGGGCAGCCGGGATCGTGCGAACCTACGTAAACCCAACGTCACTCGCGGCTCTGTCACACGTACGCAGCCTGGCGCGCGCCCGGGTGGGAGTATCATCTTCTTCCCTAGGGCGCTCCTCAGACCAGCCCCTCTGACACCATGAAAAGAACCACCTTCCTCACCGCTGCCCTCCTCATGGGCGGCACGGGAGCCTTCGCATTCGCGAGCGCTTCCGTCGGTGGCGTAGAGCCGGTTTCGACCCAGGAGAGCGCTCAAGAAGTTGCGCCCGCCAAGGACGAAGTCGAAGCCCTCGCCTCCGAGTACGACAAGGCCGTCACGGCCCACAAGAAACTCGTCAAAGAAGCCAAGCGCACCGAGCGCAAGGCGATCCGCGACCAGCACCCGATCAAGGACTATTGGCCCAAGTTCCAGAAGCTCGGCCAGGCCAACAACGGCCTCGCGCTGCTCTGGCTTGCCGACCACGTCAAGGACAACCGCTCCATCAAGCGTGCGGACCGCGCCAAGACGCTCAAGCCGCTCTACGCGGCCCTCATCAAGCACCACGGCGACAAGGCTTGGTTTGGCGATGCGCTGAACAGCCTCTCGAAGAACGCCAAGATGCTCGAGGCCACCGACGTCGCGCAGTTCTACAAGAACGCGGCCACCGGTACGAAGGGCGACGCCAAGGGTCTCGCGCTCTTCTACGGCGCGAAGGCGCTCATGAAGGACGACCCCGAGACAGCCAACGGCTTCCTCGACACGCTCCTCAAGGAGTACAGGGACGACCACGTCTACACCAAGGCTCAGAAGATGCGGGTCAAGGCCTCCGACGTTGTCGTCGGCAAGGCGGCCCCCGACTTCCTCGGCGAGACCAAGGACGGCTTCAAGTTCCACCTCGAGGACTACAAAGGCAAAGTCACAGTCCTCGACTTCTACGGGTTCTGGTGACCCCCCTGTGTGAGTGGGATGCCCCACTTGAAGGCGCTCGTTGAGCGTCACGAAAACGACAACTTCGAATTGATCGGTATCAACACCGGCGACGACCCCAAGACGTACGAGAAAGGTCTCGACGAGCATGGCGTCACATGGATGAGCGCGTACCAGGGACAGCAGTCCCCGATCGCGGATCTCTTCAACGTCACCGGCTACCCGACTTACCTCGTGCTCGATGCGGAGGGCCAGATTGCCTACCGCGGACACTCCGGCACGGCGATCGACAAAGTGGTTGAGGAGCTTCTCGCCAAGGGCGAGGGCAAAAAGTAATGATGAAAGCGGCGGACCGAAACACCCCTGGCGTCCCTCGGGCCGCCGCTCTCCTTTGCGTCTCTGGAGCCTTCGTGCTCTCGGCCTTTGCGGGCCAGATCGGCGCCCAAGACGATGCTCCCCAAGAGGGGCAAGTCGTCCGACAAGAGCGCCCCACCGTCCCCAAGGACACGCTGCCGACGCCGTTTGTGCGTAAGGCGCCCCTGGGGCTCGAAGAGCTCGAGGCGGGCTTCACCGCCTCCGAC
>CAJXRJ010000325.1 GCA_913058555.1 uncultured bacterium | reverse complement strand
GCAGCGTCAGATGTGTATAAGAGACAGCGTAAGACCTACGCAGGCTGACGGCTTCTTCACGCCCCCGGGCTACCCGCCACCAGTTTGCCCCGTACGACAAGGCTCCTTTTGGCAGCCTTGGCCCCCACCATCCTCAGACGATTCCCCCCTCGGACCATTCCTGAGGCTCTCCCTGAGGCTTCCAGCAACCCGTAGCCATACCGATGATCACGACTCTTCTCGCGCCCTTGGTGGCGGCCTCCCTCGCCGGTGCCCCCGCCCCCGTGAGCGCGCCGGTCCAAGAACCGGAGATCCCCAAGTGCGAGGGCCCCGAGGTCCTCTTGCCCTCCGGCCTCAAGTATTGCGTCCTCAAGGACGGCGGCGATGGCCCGCACCCGGGCATGGGCGACATGGTGCGCGTGGACTACACCGGCTGGCTGCAAGATGGGAAGAGCTTCGACTCATCGCGGAAAGCCCGCCAGCCCGGGATGGCCCCGGAACCCGCCGAGTTCTTCCTCGGCGGCGTGATCCCCGGCTGGAACGAGATCCTGCAGGTGATGTCCCCTGGAGATCAGTTCCTCGTGACGATCCCCTTCGCCCTCGCGTACGGCGAGAATGGCAACCCGCCGAGCATCCCGGCCAAGGCCGACCTGACCTTCGAGATCGAATTGCTTGCGATCCTCGACAAGGCCCCCGCCTACGTCGAATGGAACGCCGAGGCAGAAGACATCATCACGCTGGACTCCGGCGTCGCCCTGCGCGTCCTGAAGGCCGGTGAAGGGGATTCGGTCGCCGACGGCGCCCTCGCCGTCATGGACACGACGTGCTGGTCACAGACCGGCAAGTTCGCGTTCGTGCACTCCATGATCCAGCGCCAAGGCATGGTGTCCGGATGGCGTCAGCTGCGCAAAGACTCCGCACCGCTCCCTTTCATGCGGGACCTCCAGGCCTACGCAAAGCAAGGCGCCAGCCTCCAGGTCCTCGTGCCCTCGAAGCTCGGCATCGACGCCAAGTTCAACCTGCCCGACCTCCCCGACGGCGGCAACGAAATCTGGATGGTCGACTTCCCGACCGTAGCGAAGTTCCCGAAGCCCGAGTTCCGGATGCCGAGCCCCGAGGAACTGACGACCACCGAAAGCGGCCTTCAGTACATGATCGTTCGCGAAGGGCCTGGACGTCACCCGACCGCGTCGAACACCGTCGTGGCTCACTACAACGGTTGGCTCACGGACGGCAACCAGTTCGATAGCTCCTTCGACAAGGGCGCCGGCATCGACTTCCCCCTTCGGGGCGTCGTCCCCGGTTGGACCGAAGGCATCCCCCTCATGAAGGAGGGCGGCGCCGCCATCCTCGTGATCCCCGCCAAGCTCGGCTACGGCGCGAGTGGACGTCCCGGCATCCCCGGGGGCGCGACCCTCGTCTTCTACGTCGAGCTCCTCGCCGTTCAGTGATTCGGAATCTGAGGCCTTGAGCCACACGTCCGAAGGACCAGCGGGAAGCGAGAGGGTGCAGCCCTCCCGCTTCCCGCTTGACGATCAGCGCGTCTACGACGCGTACATCGCCGGCCGTCAGTCCGCGGACGCCGCCGCCTACCTCACCCGCGGAACACCCGGTTCCCTCTGGGGCCTCGTGGATATGGAGGTCGATGGCTTCCTGTCACCGAACGCCTTGCTGGACGCCCTCAAGAAGGATGATGCCAGCGTCTACGGCGATCTCGACCCCTGGGAAGCGCATGGGCAAGACCCGGAGCGGGCACGTGCTTTCACGGCAGCCATGCACAGCGTGAGCGAGCGCCCAGTAGCGGGTTTTGCGGAGCACCTGGACCTCTCCAGCGACTCTCGCCTGCTCGACGTGGGCGGCGGCAGCGGCGCTATTCAGGCCCTGCGTAGTAGCGCCGGTCCAACTTCTCCATGAACCGCGCGGGGTAGGCCAACGGGCTGAACCCCGCGCGTTCATAGATCGAGTGAGCATCCGCCGTAGCAAGAAGCACACGGCGCATACCGACCAGCCACGGTAGGTCAACGATGGTGTCCACGAGGACCTTCCCGAGGCCTTGGCCGCGGTGGGACTCCACCACGAAGACGTCGGCCAACCAGGCGAAGGTCGCTCGGTCGGTCACGAGGCGGGCGAAGGCTACCTGCGCGCCGGTCGACCTTTCGATGAGACCAAAGGGGACCGACCCGTCGATCGCCGCGTCGCAGATTTCACGGGGAATGCCGCCGGCCCAATAGGTCTCGGAGAGGAACCCATAAACAAGGTCCCGATCGATGCGTGCTGGGTCTTCGACAAACTCGAACCCAGGGATGGGGTCCTCCGCCACGCTACTCCTCCTTCTTGAAGATCAGGAGGTGCTGGAAGCCGCGCAGGAAGAAGTTGCCCTCCGCCGCCGCCTTATGGAACGCAGGCTTCTCCAGCTTGCGATTGCCGCGCACCACGGCGATGTGATCCACGGGGCGCAGCCCACGCTCCATCATCATCCCCGCGAGGTGGATCCCGATCGGCACGAAGCCTTTCTTCTTCTCGAAGGAGTCGCTGACGTAGACAGCGAGGTAGCGGCGATCTCGCAGAATCCTCTCCGCTTCAGCGATCGCCGCCGCCATCGCCTCGAAGTACGACGGCTCGAACGCCGAGAGCTTCCCGATGCAGGCAGGATCTTCTGAGTATTCGATATGCGTTGAGTAAGGCGGGTCCATGAAGACGAAGTCCGCGTGCTCATCCCCCAGGGGAAGGCTTCGTGCGTCCCCCTTGAAGATGTCCTCCCGCACCGGGCGCAAGTCGTAGCCGATCGGTCGGCGGCCGAGCTCCCGGGCCACGTCGATCGTGGTGCCTCCCCCGCAGAACGGGTCCACGACGACGTCCCCCTCGCGGGTGTAGCGCTGCAGCAGGTTCCAAACCACCCAGGTGGGCGTGCGCCCCTCGTACCCGGGCGTGCCCATGGGCTTGTCGGAATACTGCTGCGATGGGTAGTACCAAAGGGTGGTGGTCTGCAGCCGAATCGGCGGCCGTTGGGGCCGCCCGTAGGCGCCGCGCGCCTCCTGGCCGTCGCCGCGAATCCCGCGGGGGCCTGCTCCTCGTCTCGATGACATGGGCGAATGGTACGGCCGCGCCTTTGGGGTGGTGCCCATACGGCCCGTATCCTGGAGCCGCCATCCCATCCCCGGGACCACCGCCCCCCCCATGAGCACGCGCAACGAATTCCGCATCCCGGTTCCCCATCAAGGCGTCGAGCACGTGTCTGCCATCTTGGATACGCCGGACGGCGACCGGGAACCCGCCGGTGTCTTCGTCTTGGCCCACGGAGCGGGGGCGGCCGCCACGTCGGACTTCCTGGAGGCGGTGGCCCCGCGAATCGCCGATACCGCGTGTCTTGCGGTCCTTCGGTTCAACTACGCGTACGCCGAGCTCATGATCCGAAGCGGCAAACCGCGCCCACCGGAGCGCCGCGCTGCCCTGGATGTGGTGCAGAAGGCCGTGCACTCCCACGCCCGCGAGACCTATCCCGGCCTGCCGCTGATCGCCGGTGGCAAGTCCCTTGGCGGGCGCATGGCAAGCTTGCAGGTCGCGGAGGGCGAGCCTGCTGACGCCCTTTGTTTCTTGGGCTACCCCCTGCACCCACCGGGCAAGAAGGATCGACTTCGCACCGCTCACTTCCCCGATGTGAAAGCGCCCTCCCTCTTCCTGCAGGGCACCCGGGACGCCCTATGCGACCTGGATCTCCTGCGGCCGGCCCTCGCGACCTATGGAGGCAAGGCAACGCTGCACGTAATCGAAGACGCGGACCACAGCTTTTCGGTCCTCAAGCGAACCGCACGGACCCCTGAGGAGGTCTTGGACGAGCTCGCGAGCACCATCGCGGCCTGGCGGAAGCAGCTCTAGGCGGGACGCCCCAGGGGTCCCCCCGGAGACTTCCGCGGCCGGAGAGTCCGGCCCAGGCCCCACTTCGGGGCCCCAAAACAGATCATCAGCCCTCGTTGCGGTCCAATGCGATCCCAGGCACCTCGAGCTCGCAGTCGACACAGGCCGGCGACACGAGGCTCAGTTCGATGGGGCCAGATCCGTTGAGGTCCCACTCGATCGGCGCTTCTTGGACCGTATTGGCCCCCATCTCGGGGACCTGCTCCGGCTGCCACGGCTGGGTGCTCACCACGAAGGAGTGCACCGTGAACGCGGTCGAAAGCAACACGAATCCCACGGCGGCGGCAAGGCGGAGGGCGCCAACGCTCTTAGGGGGCGACGTCTCGGCCAGATCGGCAGCGTAGGTAGTGGAATTCATGATGGCTTCGTTTTGGCTCGGATGGGCCTAGGTGAGAGGCGAGTCGTGTCCTGATGGGGCCCAGGTGAGGACCCTGGGACCGTCCAGCCTGGGGCTGGCAGGGCAGTAACGATCGCCGCAGCCCTCTGTTCGCCAGTTCATGCGCTTAGGAGGACCGTCGTGTCTCTCTTTTCTTCCGCTTTAGGGGGGCCACCCTTCCGAAGTTTCTCAACTGAAGGCCCAAAAACCTTCAAACAATGGACTTACGGCCGCCACACGGGGCATTGACTTCCCCCGATGACGCTCAAGAATGGCGCTCGCCCCAATTGCACCGCAAATGAGGCGTCCGCACTCATTTGGAGGCGAGCCAGGCCTCCCAGGCGTCGAACTCCACGTCCCGGCCGAGGAAGGATCGCACCAGCTCCGCCGCGTCCTGGGCTCCGCCGGGAGCCAGCACGGCTGAGCGGTACCTCTGGGCGAGCTCGGCGTCCATCAGATCGCCCTTGAAGGCCCCAAAGAAGTCCTTCGAGATCACAAGGGACCACATGTACGTGTAGTAGCTCGCGGAGTAGCCGTGGAGATGACCGAAGGCGCATTCCATCGCGGTCCCGGGGACCTTCTCGTAGAAGGTCATCTCCTTCTGCAGCTTCTCCAGCAGGTCCCCTGGCTCGATGCCCGCGGGGTCGCGGTCGTAGAGGTTGAGCGCAAACCGGGCGTAGAGCATCTGTCCCATCACCCCAAGTCCCTTGCCGTACTCCTCAGCCGCCCGCAGCCGCGCGACAAGCTCCGCCGGGATGGGCTCACCCGTTTCGTGGTGGCGGGCGAACTTCTGAAGGACACCGACGCTCCAGGCCCACTCCTCGTAGAGCTGCGAAGGCACCTCGACAAAGTCCCATTCGCACCGGATGCCACTGAAGCCGTACCAGGGCTGCACGGCGAAGAGGTGATGCAGGAGATGCCCGAACTCGTGGAAGATCGTCGTCACCTGATCGTGGAGCAGCAGCGCAGGGTCCTCGTCGGTGGGTTCGGGAAAGTTGCACACGAGGGCCGCCTGGGGAATGGCCTTCCCTGGCTTACCACCGACGATGTCGAACATCGCGGCGTGCTTGAACTTGCCCTCCCGCGGGAACATGTCGAGGTAGAAGCGCGCCGTGAGCTCGCCATTTTCGAAGACGTCGTAGCACTCGACGGAGGGGTGCCAAACCGGCTCGGTCTCGTTGCGGCGAGTCTCGACACCGAACAACGACTCGGTCGTGGCCAGCACGCCATCGAGAACACCCCGGTACGGGAAGTACGGCCGCACGGACTGGCTATCGAAGGAGAACCGGCCGCGCTTCACGCGCTCCATGAGGTACCGCGCCTGCCACGGCTCCACGCGATCCGCGTCCGGCTCCGACTTTTGGCGTTCCGCAACGAGCTCTTCGCGCTCTTGCGCCCCCACCGGCCGCGCGCGCTCAGCGATCGTCGCGATGAATTCAGCCGCGGCCTCCGAGCGGCGAATCATCTTGTCCTCGCACACCCAGTGGGCCCAATGGTCGTAGCCCAGCTTCGTGGCGAGTTCATGCCGCAGCGCGAGCAGCTCCTTCAGGACAGGCACGTTCTCCGGGAACGCACGCTGATGGAACTGCATGAAGATGCCGTGGCGCACTTCGTCCTTGTCCGCATAGAGAAGCACCGGCAAGAAATCCGTAGGGTCGGTCGACAGCGTGACCGATCCATCGTCGTCTTCGGGGTGGGCGCTGAGGAAGTCCGCAGGCATCCCGGCGAGATCTCCGTGGCCGTTCTCAAGGCGCAGCTCGCGGCCGCCGCCCATGATGTTGCGGTCGAAGGACTGCCCGACCTTCACCAGCTCTTCCTGGAGCCGAGTGATCTCCTTGCGCGTGGCCTCGTCTTGGTCGACGCCGCTGCGCCTGAAGTCGCGCAGGGTATGCTCGACGAAGCGCTTCAGGGAGGGATCGGCATCCTCGGGCACCTCCAGTGCTTCGAAGGCCTCGAAGGCTTTGCGGTCAAGGCCAAGCGCTGTGGTGAAAGCCGAGATCTTCTGGCTTGCTTCCTCGGCGGCTCCACGCACGTCTTCGCTCGGGTGCACCGCCGCGAAGAGCTCGCTCAGCCCGTAAACCTCCCCAAGCTCGGCGCCGATCGCGTCAAAGGCCTTGGCGACCTTTTGCGGCTCCGCGCCCGCGGGACAGCTCCGAAGCTCATCCAGCTTCGCGTTCGCCGCCGCCAGTTGCTTCGTCAGGAGTGCGTTGAAAGAGTCGGCGGTATGGTCGGTCATCGGATGGCCGCTGCGTAGCGGTACAGAGATTCGATCTGACGGTGGAAGTCGTGCTCGGTGGTGCCAAGGGGCGCCTTGAAGTAACACGCGAGGTGCTGCATGGCCCCGGATTCTCCCCTCCGGTGGGCGAGATCGACCATGCGAGCCAGGTCGATGACCAGGGGCGCGGCCAAAGCCGAATCGCAGCCCGACCACGTGAACTGCATTGACATGCGCGTCCCAAGGAAACCTTCGAAGTGGATGAAGTCCCACGCGGTCTTCCAGTCCCCCAGCGAGGGCACGTAGTCGATCGCGACCTTCGTGTGCAGCTCATCGGCGCCCGATGTTTCGCCAAGGATCGAGCGCAGGGCTTCGTCCTTGGTGCGCAGTTTGGCGGCCTTGTGACCGGGGTCCCGGAGGACCTCACCGTCGCGGTTGCCGAGCATGTTGTAGCCCTGCCAAGCGAGCACCTTCAGGGCCCGGGCGCGGAACATCGGCGCCAATACCGTTTTGACCAAGGTCTCTCCGGTCTTCCCGTCGTTGCCTGCCACCGGAATCTTGTGCGTCTTCGCAAGCGCGAGGAGCGCCGGGATTCCAGCGCCGATGCTCGGGGTGAAGTTCACAAACGGCCGCCCGGACCCGATCGCGGCGTAGGCATAGATGACCGATGCGGGCTGGGGGACTTCCGCATCGAGGGCCGCTTCGAACGCCTCGGGGGATTCCCACGCTTCCTGGGACGTGAACGAAGCCTCGACGCTCGCGACAAAAACGACGATGACTCGCTTGAGCCCGTGGTCCTTCTGGAACGCGTCGAGATCGGCCCGCAGGGCCGCCACCTGCTGACGTGGGCTCTGGCTGCCGAGGTCAGCGGCGCGTGGGTCGAGGTCCGCAAAGCCCGTGTCCGCGGCGTCGAGGATGCCGGGGCGGATGGCGGCCTCGTAGCGGGCCGCGTCCTCAGCCGCGCCGGTGACGAGATCACCGGGCAGGATACCGGCCGCGACCAGCTCCCCCGCCGCGCGGGAGAGGTCGCGCGTGCAGATGTCGTGCCCCCCGAGGACGAGGGCCCCGGGGGCGACGAGGTCGAGCTCGTCCAACGGCGGCGCCGAACTCGGAAGCCCCACGGGCGCCACGAGCCCCTGGCGAAGGCCTGCGATTCCATAGGCAACGCACGTGGCGATGGCACCGCGGGCTCCGACGAGCCATAGACCTGTTCGACCTTCAGTGTTCTCGGAACGGGAGCGATCGCTCGGGGATGGGGCGTCGGAAATCACGTGGGTCGAATCAGGGAGAGGGAGACCTTCCTACCGGACTGGCGCAGCGCGCTTGATCCCGATGGGCGGCCGAAGATTGTGAACGAGGGCGCGAATGAGTTCCGGGCTAATCCCTGGGTCTTCGGACGAGTCGGCCAGGACGGCCCAAAAACCGCACGGCCTGCGCCGGGATTGCGCCCCGCTGAAACACGGAGGTCAGCGGGCGCGGTCGAGCCAGGCGCGAACCAGATCGTCGTCCTTGTCCGGCCACCACGGCGCCGGGGCTGCGGTGCTCGAATCGAGCACTTTGGGAGCCTCGGTCACACCGTTGGTCCTAGAGCCGCTGGATTCGAGGTCGATGCCGCCGGATCCGGCCCCAGGGTGCCCCTCGGGGTCAGGGGCGTCCGCGACATCGGGCGCGCCCTCGGCAGCGGTTCCCGCAGGCCCCTCC
>CAJXRJ010000324.1 GCA_913058555.1 uncultured bacterium | reverse complement strand
GAGATCATGCCTAGTCTCGTGGGCTCGGAGATGTGTATAAGAGACAGGGTAAGGGCTCCAGAGTGCGAGTCTTGAGGGTGTTGCTGGGAGGCTGTATAGAGGCGGGGGCGAGGGAGCCGTAGTAGGTCCAGGCGTGCTCGCGGGAGCGGGGGATGAGGGCGGTAAGGCGCTCGAGGAAGGACAGGGGGTCGAAGACGAAGGCGCGGATTCCGTCGTGCCAGGGGGGCGGAGCGTCCAATTGACCGCGCCGTCGGCTCGGACTTGGGAGCGGCCTCGGAAGGGAAGTGGGGCTACTAGGGCCATCGAATCGCCAGGCAAGAGGGCTCCCCGTGGCGCCGTCGATCGATCTACGATGAAAGCCATGACGCGGACCGCACGAAGATTCACCGAAGCCGTGCGGAAGGAGGAAGTCGGGGTTCACGCGGTGCTTCTCATCGTGACAGTGTTTGTTGATGTCTGGGTCTTGATCGATTTCGACCGCATGCACATCAGCCCCGCGGTCCCAGTGGTGCTAGGACTGTTCACCCTTCTTCAGATCATCAACCTCGCGCGCCTCTCTCACCGAGCAAAAGGCCCGCGGTTGACCGTGCTGATGATCCCGCACAACCCGGTTCTTGGGGAGGAGATCGAACTCCACTGGGAGTTTCGATCCATGCCCGACAGAGTGCGTAACGTTAGATTCCAACTGGAGGAGTTCCAGAGGGTTCATTACGGATCTGATAGTGTCGAACACGACACGCGGAGCTTCGAGGACACCTTCCTCGAGCGCCACCTCGTTCATGACGTCACCGGAGAGCAAGCCCGCTCAGGCGCCATACGCTATTCCCTTCCCTATCGTGACGATCTGTGCATCCGTGGCAAATGGGAACGCATTTGGAAGCTCTCTATCAACGCACGTGTCGATGGGGCACCAAACGTCCGTGACCGCCATGAACTGGGGCGCATCCCGGACCACCACAGTGGCCGCGGCACTTGATAGCGATCGCCGGAATGGGTGCCACATATCTTGGACCGTCCTTCGTTATGCTGGCCTTCTAACTGCCGAGGAGAAGAGGCCTCTTCGTGGAAACCAGTACGTCTGCTCGAAGGTGCAACGACGGATTGGCCGGACGGCCACCCACAACGGATATCTCTGGGATGCCAAGGACCGGCTCGGACCAGATGTCCGGACCAGCTGAAAGTGAAAAACTGATCCAGGCTCCGTACTTGGGGGGTGCTAGGGCGCGAATGTCACCCAGAGGGCGTCGCTGAGGTTGAGGCCGGCGCCCACTGTGTCGCGGAAGATCCATTGGAAGCGCCAGGTCTCGCCTGCTTGGACTGCGCCTTGGGCTGAGTTGAATGGGAACGCCGTGAAGTCCATGGGGAACGTGCGCGCTCCGCCCGGGTCTACTGGCGCGGCACCGCCGACCCTCAGAAACGGGTTCGCGAGGCAAAGGGTGCCGTTGCCCAGGGGAGTCGTGGCGCTGGTCTCCCCGAAGAGGAGCAGGCTAAGTTGACCCGGCGGCCCGCCGCTGGCCTCGAGGATGAGATCGTTCGCGGCGAGGCTTGGCGTTCCCTTCGCCGCCAGGACTGCCGTTTGGCCCGAAGAGTTGGGGGTCGAGCTGCAGTCGCTGCCCGAGAACGGCACCAGGACGAGCGTCAAGTCGTAGTTCATCGACGCGTACTGGTCGAAGCAGTACCCGCCGCGGTTGGAAAGACTGACTACGTAGGTCCCGGGCTGGAGGTAGCCCGAATCGTCGAAGGGAATGACGCCGAACTGCAACCCCTCGTAGCCCCCGAGGAGCGCGCTATTTCCCTGCCGCCTAAGGGTGGCGAACGCCCAGCCCTGATCGTATGCCTCGACAAAGCCATTGAAGCGGAACCCGCAAGCGCTCGGCACCTCGAACGTCACGTCACCCAGGGCCGAAGCCTGCGCGCAGAAGCTCGAGGCGAACGAGCCGTTCCCCGCCGCGCTCCCCGCGATCGTGATGGAGTTCGGAAGGATGTCGGAGTCAATGGACGCGAAGGCTGACGCGAAATCACCGCCGGGCCCGTTGGAGATCGTGCTGGCCGTCTCGGAAAAGGCTCCGAACCCAGAGGCCTGATAGCTTTCGGAACTCTGGTCCGAGGTCGCACTGACCGATCGCGTGTCAGTCAGTGGAACCAGGAGACCCTGGGCGAGTACCGGTGAGGTGAGGACGGCGAGTGCGGGGAAGGCGAGCGTGACTCTCATGGGCACAGCGTGGGGTTGAAGCGTCGGCGAAAAGCGAGCGTTAGGGATACCGTAGCAGACAATGATGAAAATGGAGGGCCGCGCGAAAGTACGGATCCTTCCGCGAAGAGAGGGAGTGTCAGTTGAACGGTGTAAATCGCAATGTCCGTGTACCCTCCAGGAGGAGGGCATTGACCATGGCGGTACGCAAAGAACTACTCGCCGAGCTGCTTGCGGGCATGGGGAGAGCCCCCGGCGTTCCGCGCTCTTTTCAATGCGAACACGCTTCTCCTCGGAGCTAGCGACCCGATCCCGAGCTGCGAAGGCCCTGATCCCGTCGTCGCACTGGGCCCCTCCGTAGAAGTGCGACACGGATTGACCGCGACTTCGAGAGGTGCTTCTATTGGTTCCGGCGCGGTCCATTCGTGACGCAGTCAATGCTGCGCTCGAGACGCACTGACCAAGAGTGCGTGCTAGGGCGTGAAGCTCAGACTGACCGCTTCCGAAAAGTTGCTCGTTATCGAAGCCTCTCGAAACCAGGCCGGGAAGTGCCACGTTTCGCCAGCCAGCGCGCCCGTGCGCCCGGTCCGCGTGGGAAGGTCCGTGAGGTCAACGGTCAGGCGCGCCGATCCGGAGGGATCCACTCGGCGCAACTCCGAGGGCCGGCCAAAGACCCCAAAGAGTGCCCCCAGGCAAGCGGGTGCCGCAGCCCCCGGGAGCATCGCCGTTCCAAAGGAACGCCCGACGAGCATCGCACTCCAGCTCGCGTTCGGTACCTGGCTCCAGGTCAAGCTCAAGGCGCTCGCCGATACGGAGACCGTACCTGTTGCCCAGAGACAGCTGGGATGCCCGGTGGAATTGCCCACCGCCGCACACGCCGACGGAAGTCGCGTTGCGGTAGAGCCAAATCTGGGAGTTCCACCAGTTCTCAATCACGGGGTCGGCAGCTGAATCAACGTCGACGACGTCCACCAAGGCTGCGCCGGAAGCGCCCACATCCACAAGCCGCGGGGGGCTGAAATGGAATACGCGTTCTGAACCAGAACTTGGCGCGGTCCAAAGGTGCCGTCGCCGAGGTTCTCATACCACCCGAACGAGCCAAAGAGGTACGCAGCTGTAAGCAAATCTGCGTCCCCATCCCTGTCGACATCATCGAAGTCGTTAAAGAACACCCACGTCACAGCAGAGACCAGCGCCGTTGCGAGTTGGAATCCTCCAGGGTTCAGATGCACCCGCACCGCGCCGGAAGTTCCTCCGTCGATGGCGACGTCGAGGTTTCCGTCGAGATCGAAGTCCTCGAAGAACGTCCATGAAGTTTGGATCCCCGCTGAGCTAAGAACCTCAACTACTGGGCCGCCATTGCAACAGAGCCGCGCTGGCTCCCCCGTGAGACCTGCACCCCCGACTGCGATATCCACCCTGCCGTCCCCATCAAGATCGCGCGCCCGCACCACTTTGGCGCTCGCGCTTGTGAAGCGGTATGGAGAAGAGAACTGCGTCGGTGAAACAGCGTCGATCCTGATGGCGCCTCGGTCGGTAGCCGCCAAGAAATCCATGTCGCCATCCCCGTCCAGGTCGGCGGCATCGAACAACTGCTCATGGAAGCGAAGGATCGATGCATCCGACGATCCCAATTCGAATCTCGGCGCCGAACGATCCGTTGCCATCCTCCGGGCGCCAATCCAGGATACAACCGGCATTGGATGGACGACTGAGGGTGACGAGGTCGAGCTCACCGTCCATGTCCACATCCACAAGGAGCGACTGCACAACCCGGGGAACCACAACAACGACACGGAGCGTGACCTTGGGCACCTAGTTACGGGCTGGGAGAGTTGGCTTATCTTCGGCAGCCAGCGAGATGGCGTGAGTGCTCGCCGGCTCTACTCGCTCGGCATGAGCCGCAAGCTCGAGGGAGTTTCGCCCGACGAGTACCTCGAGGATGTGCACATGGGCCGACCTCCTTGAAGGAAGTACAGAGCCAGGATCGTTCTTTCACTTTTGGTTCCAGCACTCGACTCGCAACCAGATGGCCGGCAACCCGTTCATGTCACGGTGCTCGAAAGCGAAAGACTGATCCTGGCTCCGTACTTTGGCTCGAACGTCTTGCCGCAGGCGGTGCTACGGAATCGTCGGCGCCTTCCGCCCTTGACCCAAGGGAAGCCGTACAGGACAACGGTGCCTGAGTCGTGCCGTCCATGCCGCTCGCACGCGCCGTTCGGGCAGGCCGTGTGGGGCCCGGGTGCTTTCCTCATCTGACCTCGCTCATGACCCATCGAGTCTAGATCGCGTGCAACACGGGATCGGCGGCGAGGCTACCCTCGGTCTGTAACAGGCCATGACGGAGGCACCCGCTTGCCCGTGCTCGAGATTCGGCGTCAGCGGTCGCCACCACCTTTGGTGCCCTTTTTCTTGCCGACGGGCGGCTTGCGCTTGTCGCCGCGACGCTTGCCCTTCCCGCCGTCGCCGCGCTTCTTCGTGACGTCCTCACGCATGGCCTTGCGTTCGGCCTCGTTGAGCTTCCCGTCGCCGTCCTTGTCGTACTTCTTGAGAAGCTCGGCACGGCGCTTCCCGGCGTCTGCACCACCACGCTTTCCCTTCTTCTTCCCCTCGCCCTTCTTCGCAATCTCTTCACGCATGGCCTTGCGCTCGGCCTCGTCGAGCTTGCCATCGTTGTTCTTGTCGAACTGTTTGAGGCGTTCGGGAATGGCGCGCTTCTTGCCGGGTTCGTCGCCCTTCTTCTTGCCGCTATCTTGAGCGATGGACGAGGCGCTGAGGCCGAAGCCGAGGCAAAGGATGAGAATCGTGGTACGGATCATGGTCATGGCTTGTTTCAGGCTGGGCCCGGAATGGTGCGGCGTGGGGTCATCCCCTCAGACTATTCGCACGGACATGGACCTCAACCAAAGAGCAGTCCGTCGGTTCCTGTCCACCAGCGCGTTCAGTTGGTCATGTTGGGAATGGTCGGTCAGGGCAGGGGAATGGTCCTTCGCTCCGCGGACATGCCTCGAAGGGGGTATCAAAGCGGTACGTAACCGTAGCCGTTGCCGCCATTCCTTCAGCAAAAGTGCGTCACCGCGCGAAGGGAACCAACTCCGCCCCAACACTAGAGGGAAGGCACGCATGCGAAGGCCATTGGCGGAATCGGCTCCGGCACCGTACCGCCAGCGGAGCTGGCGCCCTCAAAGGGAGATCGAAGCGGCGGAGGAGACTCACACGCTCAAATCGCAACGCCCCGCATGCTTCGCGGTCGGAGAACATATCGCGCGCGGCTTCATCTCCGAGCTAGAGGGTGCTGACGGCACGTTCACGACCTGGCGCGCCGACGCCACCATCGCATGGGCAATAGGCTGAGAAGTACCGTGCCAGGATCGCTATTTCGCTTTCGGCCTGCCTGGCGTGTTTGGATTGGCGGCCCATGTAGGCGCGGCTCAACTGACAAGATCAAAAGCGAAAGAACGATCCTGGCACGGTACTTTGGCACGGTACTTCAGGACGTGGTCGAGATCGCCGAGCAGCGGCTTGTCTATGCAGGGCACTTGGTGGGCGAACTCGTCGTGGTTTCCGATCCTCGCTCCCTGATGTGATTCTCGGCGTCATGTCCCGGCGGCTGAGGTCCCATGGCAGGGGGCCCCGCACGCCTGCAGACTTTGACGATCTGGAGTAAGGTCGAGCGAAACCCTTCCCTCGTCCATAGAGCTCGCTGCCCATGATCTGTTCCTTGCTGACGCTGGCCGCCCTTGGCGGCCTCGCAGGTCCCTCCGTTCTGCCAGAGACCATTTACGTCGACGCCGACCTCACGACGGGCGCGAACGACGGTTCCTCCTGGGCGGATGCCTACCAGGGGTCGCACGGGCTCGACGCGGCGCTCGAGGCCCGTGAGTTCGGCGATCAGATTTGGGTGACCGGTGGGCGGTACCGGCCAAGCGTCGACGTGGCTGGAGGCCATTTCACCTTTCTGATCCAGGGTTGGGTGCAGATTCATGGGGGCTTTGCCGGGGGCGAATCGAGTCCGGGCGAGCGACCGGCCAACGGCCTCGCGCCCACGATCCTTGACGGCGACCTCGCGGGGGACGATCTCTCCGCCGGCGGGTCCAAGGACGACAACTCTCGTCATGTCGTCAGCTTGGACGGGGCCAGTGGGCAGATCGACAGGGTGACCATCGAGGGCGGCTTTGCTTGGGGCTCCGCGAGCTTTGGGGGGGCGGTGGATGATGACGGCGCGGCGCCGAGCTCCACCGAGTTCATGGACTGCACATTTCGGGACAACGAAGCTCAGGTTGGCGGAGGTGCCGTGGCGTGCCGCTCACTCGGCACGGGCGGCGCGGGTTGCCGTTTTGTCGGCTGTCTCTTCGAGAACAACTTCGTCGGCGCCTTCGGTGGAGGTCTCTACCTGGGGGGCGTCGAGCAGGTCACGTTGGAGCGCTGTGAGTTCCACGGGAACAGCGCGGGGGCGGGCGGCGCCTTGTGTGCGGTCCAGTCGGCGAGAGCCGAGGTGACAGACTCCCTCTTCGTGGACAATGAGGCGCGAGGATCATTCGGCGGCGGCGCCGTTTTCTTGCTCGCCCAAGGCGAGCTGGAGCTCGCAAGCTCCACCGTCTTTGGCAACCGCGCACTGACGGCAGCCGTGGGTGGAATTCTCAAGGCGACGGGCGCGGACCTTGAGGTGACCAACAGCATCCTCTGGGGGAACGTCGGTGACGGCGGCGCCATGGGCGCCGGGAATCAGCTGAACATTCAGTCGCGGGTCACCCACTCCCATGTCCAGGGCTGGACGTTTGGGGGTACGGCTAACTCTAGCGCCGATCCGATGTTGACCGACCCGATGGGAGGGGACTTTGAGCCGCTCCCAGGCTCCCCCGTCATCGATGCCGCCGGACCGGAGAACGCCTTCTTCCTGAGCGTGGGGGACTTGACGGGCAAGCGCCGCCGCGTTGACGATCCGCAGACGTCGAACACCGGCGTGGGGACGGGCGAGATCCTCGACATCGGCGCCGTGGAGCGCTCCATCGGCGCAATCGGAACAATGTTCTGCAGAGGGGACCTGAACGCCTCGGGCCAGCGCGGCATGATCGATGCGTTTGGTTCGACGACTGCCTCTGATAACTCGGTCGTGCTTACGGCCAGCCAGCTTCCCGCGAACCAGTTCGGGATCTTCATTGTGAGCCGCAACCTGGGGGCAGGGATCACTCCTAGCGGAATCAGCATCTGCCTGGGCGGCCCGGACATCGGGCGATTCATCGAGCCGGGTCAGGTGCTCGGCACCGGCCCCGGCGGTCAGTTCTCCCTCGCTCTCGATCTGAGGGCGATCCCGACCACGTCTGGTTTTGCCCCCGTCCTTCCCGGTCAGTCCTGGTCCTTCGAGTGCTGGCACCGGGACCCCGCGGGGCTCAACGGCTACTCGTTCACGGATGCGACCACCATCGTCTTCGATTGATGTGGATGGACCTGTCAACCCTCAGTTGGCGAGGCTTCAGATAGTGCTGTTTCGTTGGCTGAGAAGTTGATTCTTCCCGGGAGCGCCCCCGCGCCGTCGTCGCCCTACAGCGACGGCGCGGGGGCGCGCCTGTGAGCGCGCCTCCTATGAGTGACTTGGTGAAAAAGGAGCCTGGCTCGCACGACTGCCAAGTGAACCTTGGTCAGACTGATGCTCGCGGGTCAATGCCCCAGTTGAGCTGCTCGCCTTGGGGATTCTCACTCTAAGAATCGGGCGTCACGTCACGGGGACGTGGCCCAACCTGAAATGGAGTTTGCCCCAGGCCATGTGGGCATGTGAACCAGGCTCCTGGTTCGTTGCTTGATGGTGAGCCGCCAGGCGGTGAGGTTCTCCTCCTGCCCCACGGCCCAGATGGCGCACGCAAGTTCACGCGTGACTGCGATGGGTGCTTTCTTCATCGGAACGCGCCGGTGCTGCAGAGCTCTGAGTCTCTTGTGCAGTCGCTGCTGAGCCTTCCAGGTGATGGCGCGAACCGCTTCGCTCGTTCCCTCCGAGCACGCCGCTAGCTCCCTGTC
>CAJXRJ010000323.1 GCA_913058555.1 uncultured bacterium | reverse complement strand
ACACTGCATATCGTCGGCAGCGTCAGATGTGTATAAGAGACAGGCCCACCACTGACACGAGCGAGGTCCACCATGCACTCATTTCCCAAGTCCCTCCGCCAGACCACCCTTGTCCTCGGCGCCATCGCTTTGATCGCCCTTGCGTCAGGTTGCCGCCGTGTCAGCCACATCCCCGATACGCCGCCGGGCCCCGTCCTGTTCCTGGAGATCGAGCCCAACGATAGCCCCGACTTCCCCGACTTCGTGGCGGTCTTGAACAGCTCCAGCTTCCTCGCCGTGCGCGGCTCCGTGGAGGCCGTTGGGTTCGACATCGTGGATCACATTGAGTTCGAAGCCAACCAGCCCATCGAGGTCGATTTCTACCTCGAAGCCCTTAGCCCCTTCGGCGACGTGGATGTCTCCATCTACGACCCCATCGACAACGTCATCGTCGGCACCTACGCCTTCAGTGGCCCGTCCGAGTTCGGGACCATCGTCATCCATGAGCCTGGGCGTCCGTTCCAGTTTGTGATCGAGGCCTTCGACAGCAACACCGTCTGGGATCTCGAACTGACCACCTACCCCTCGGCTGGCTTCCTCACGGACGGCCCTGGGGAGCCGTCACCTGACGGGATTCCCGGAGAATCCCAGGCTGGGCTTTCTGGTGGGGCCGAGGAGAGCGACAGCTCCGCCCCCCTTCAGCAGCCCGGGACCGAGGGTCTTGGTGCCGAGCAATCCCAAGCTGACACCAAAAGCTCCGTTCGGCCCTGGATCGAGATCCGCAGCCGCAACTAGCACGCTCCCCAGCTGAGCAAGGGCCCTGAGGCGGGGTACGGTTTTGTGTGAAAGCCACACAAACGTACCGACCCCTCAGGGCCCTTCCTTTCGCCGGCGTCGCCGGCGTGCTCCTGTTCTCCTGTATGGCGACGCCGCCATCGTCGGTCCTCGCCTTTGAGGGTGGACGGGTCCTCGCTGCGGACGTCTCTGAGGCAGAGCAGGTCGAGTCCCTCATGGCGGCCCTGCGGCCCAAGCTGCTCGAGCTCCTCCCCGACGCCAACTTCGAGGACCTCGAAGTCTGGGTCCAGGACCGACCAAGCCTCTACAAGTTCACCTCCGAGGCCACGGCCGACGCAGAGGGCCTTTGGTCCCCGTCGCACCGGCGCATCATGCTGTCCCGGCACGCCGACCACCTGGAGCGGACCCTCGCCCACGAACTGACCCACGCCGCCCTCGGTGACTCGTGGCAGCGTCTCCCTGGCTCCCTCGAAGAGGGGCTCGCCGATCACGTGTCGGCTGCCCTCTGTGAAGACGGCGCCGCCCGACTCCGTGCTGGGCGTCTATCCAGCGCCTGCCTCGCGACCGGCGGCTTGGAGATCGATCTCGATGTCACGCGCCGTGTCCCCGGCGAACGCGCCAGCGGCGCACCGCGCCGCGGTTGGTCGGCCCGCGTCAAACTCAAGGGCGACACGGACTCCACCGACCCCCTGGACGTGTTTCGGCTGTCGGCCGGGCTCTCGTCCACCAAGCTCGACGTGGGCACCAAGCGCGGCTTCTATGGCCTGGCCTTCCTGGTGGTCAGCCGCATCGCCGACCGTGACGGCTATGGCGCACTTCACCAGATGTGTGAAGATGCCGCCCGCGACGGGCGAAGCCACGTTGGGCTCAACGACGTTCTCGAGGCAGCCGACCTCAGCCGCGAGCCCGCCGATTGGCGCCGTGCCGCCGCCGAGCAAATGGGCGCCGACGAACTCGTCGAGCTGGTGCGCATGTACCCGGACTTTCTGGTCAACGCCCTCGTCGACTACTGCACTTCCCTCGACCACCCCGCCGAGACCGTCCTCGACGACCTAGAAGTGCACGTTCGCCTTGTGGAAGGCGGCGCGAGCATCACCCTCGATCGCCTGCCCTTCGTCAAGGAGACCGTCGTAGCCACCCTCTTGGCCAAGTCGGAAAAGGACGGCGTCCTCCAGCTCGCGTCAGCTCATCGCTGATTCGTAGTTGCGCAGGCCCCGCCGGAAGATCCGGGCGGTGACCCACGCGAAGGCCACAAGGACCAGAGGGTAGAAGGCTGCGAACGATGGATCGAGCCTCCCAAGGACCAGGGACGCCGGATACCAAGCCAGCGCTGCCACGGGCATCACGAACTTGAGGGCCCGGGAGAGCATCCTCGGGTAAACCTCCAGGGGCCGCTCTCCCAGGTTGGATAGCATCAAGGACGCCATGTGCCCCACGTCCGAGTGCATGAGCCAAAGCTCCACGCTGTTGTAGGCGATCATCAGGAACACCTGACTGAACGCAATCACGACCAGAGCCGCGGGCAGGGTCCAAAGGAGGTCAAGCCCCAGGCCCAGGGACCCAAATCCACTGGCGAGCGAGTAGCCCAGCCAACTGGCCGCGATCGCAAGGTTGGTCAACCCCTCTGGGCTGAAGCGCTGGAAGAAGTAGAGGAACGCCGTCGACCCAGGTCTCACACGGAAGCTGTCGAGCTTGCCGTCCTTGAGGTCCGCCCCGAAGTGCCACTGTTGGCCCAGGAACGTCATCACCAGAGCGTCCGCGACAAAGGCCATGCCGAGGTAGACGCGCACCTCACCGTAGGACCACCCCGCGAGGGACAGGGCCCCTCCTTCGCTCCCCCCAAGGCCGTAGAGGATCTTGAACGTGAGCACGAAGGACACGTAGAAGAGCAGGTCCATGAGCACCTGATTCAGGAACTCCCAGCGGAACTGGCTCTTGCGCACCCATCCAATGCGCATGTAGGCACGCATGACGGAGAGTCCCCACGCGATGGGGCCCCACGGGAAGGGACCGCGATCGACGCAGCCATGTTCGTCGGTCGCCCTTCCGGACGACTTTGAAGGTGCAAGACCCATGGTCACATCCCCGCCCCCACGTACTTCGCAAGGCCTCGTCGCCAAACGAAGCGACGAAGGACCTCAAGCGAGATGAGCCACCCCACGAGGATGCCGGTGCCCCGCGCCACGTCGCCGGGACCCAAGCGCCCCATCATGACCTCGATGGGAGCCGAGATGGTCCAGTAGGGAAACCCGTATTCGAAGACCCGCGCAAGCCCCGCGGGCATCTGAGACACCGGCATCGAGGACCCCCCGGTGAAGGCGATGAAGAACCACGCCATCACGAGCAAGCTCCAAACCACGTCGAGCCAAAACGCGAGGCTATGAATGATGAAGTAGAGCAAGAAGCAGCAGTAGCTCCCGAGCCCCACGAGGAGCATCGCTTGGACCGTCGCTGCCGCGCTCACAGGAACGAGCCAACGGTCGCCGAGGATCCCGTAGCCGATCCCCCAGACCAGGCCTGCCAGGACCACCTGGAGCAGCGTGTACTGAATGAACCGCCCCTGCACGAGCACGAAGAATCGGAACGGCATCACCAGGTACTTGGTGATTCGCCCCTCGAAGATCTCCGTCGACACGTCAAGGGCGCGGTTGTGGAACACGAGCTTGCGCACGACCAAGAGCCCGGCCACGTACTTGAGGATCTCGTCGAAGGACCAGCCACGTAGGCTGCCCGTTCCCTCCGCGCCCGCGCTTCGATAGAGAGCGGCGTAGACGAAGAGCATGATGATCGGCTCCACGGCGCCGTTCATCATTTCCCGCACGACGAAGCCCGTTCGGAATTGAATACGCTTCCGGAACTCGTACCCGACGGATCGCCAGAGCAAACGCAAGTTCCGCGACGCCTGTGAGCCCGCACCGTCCCGGGCGCGGGTGGCCTGCGAGACGTCAGTGGCGAAGGGCGTCACGTTGCCCCAGGCCCTTCACGGCCCCTGGCTAGGCTCGCGCCGGCGCGGCCGCTTTGGGAATAGATCTCCCGCACGAGGTGTTCGAGGGGCTGACGCTCAATCGAAAGGTCCCGGACGGCAAGGTTCTCGAAGAGCACGGGCACGACGTCCCTCATGCGCACAGCGTCCACAAGGATCGTGACGGAGTCCGCGGCCCGGGCCGTGATCTCCGCCCCCAAGGGGGCCAGGGCCGCCTCGAGGGGCCCGAGGTTCTTCGTTCCGCCTGGCTCCACGTGCACCTCCACGGCCCGCTTGCCAGCGACTTGATTCGTGAGGCCGGCGAGGTCCCCATCAAACGCGATGCGGCCCTCGTCGAGCACGATGATCCTGCGGCACGTTTCTTCGATGTCCTCCAGGTCGTGGCTCGTGAGGACGTAGGTGACGCCCCGTTCCTCGGCGAGCTTCACCAGGAACTGACGGATCGTCTCCCGGGACACCAGGTCGAGTCCGATCGTTGGCTCGTCCAAGAACACAACGTCTGGGTCGTGCAGGAAAGCCCCGATGATCTCCATCTTCATGCGCTGCCCAAGGGATAGCTGGCGCAGCTGGATCTTCAAACGATCCTCCACGTCCAGCATGCGCGTGAAAGCCTGCACGCGGCTCTCGAAGACGCCGGAGTCGATGGAGTAGATCTCCCGCAGGAGATGGAAGGAGTCGATCGGCGGCAAGTCCCACCAAAGCTGGCTCTTCTGGCCCATCACCAAGGCAAGCCGCGACTTCTCGGCGTTGGTGAGGTTGAAGGAGTCCCGGCCGAGCAGGCGGGCCTCCCCCGAGGACGCTGGCACGATCCCGGTGAGGATCTTCACAAGCGTCGTCTTGCCCGCCCCGTTGGCCCCGATCAGCCCCACCGTCTCGCCCCTGTGGATCGAAAGGTCGATGTCCGCGAGCGCGGTGACGTCGACCTTCTTCCGGGCCACGAAATTCTTCAGCACGCCCAGCATGCCGGGCGCCCGCTCAAAGGTCTCGAAGACCTTCCCCACGGCCCGCGCCTCAAGCACCGGTGCCTCGGTCGCCGATCCCGCCGGTGGACCTTGTACTGACATCGGCAAGTTCAGCTGGACCGCGTCCAGTCCGCGTAGCAGTTGGGGGTTTCGAAAACCCGGAGGCCCACGAGCCGCACGCCCCGCTCCTGGGACCCCGGAAGCCCGTCAAAGGCCTCCTGAAAACGCTCGGCGAGCCAGCCGCAGAGGTTCTCGACGGTCGTCGGGAAGCCCACCTCGCAGCGCTTGTCACCGGTCTCCTTCAGGAATCCCAGCAGGGCCCCATCGGAGCGGTCCACCATGCAGGCGTGGTCCATCTGTCCGTCCACGAACCCCTTCATGGCCCGGATGGCATCGCCAAAATCGAGCACCATTCCAAGGTCCGTCGCGGTCTCCGCCGCCAGGGTTGCGACCGCGACGTAGCGGTGCCCGTGGAGATTCTTGCACTTGGTCGTGCACTTGGGGCCGAGGCGATGGGCCATGTCCCATTCCACCCGTCTGGAGATCGTGACGTTCCCGTTCATTGGCGGGAGCATATATGATCCGCGCCTGATGGAACCTACCCCCCATGGAGTCCTCGCGGGCTTGGATGTCGTCACGATCCGAAACCTGCGGGCCTGGACCCTCATCGGGGTCTTCCCCCACGAGCGAGAAATGCGACAGGAAATCCGGATTGACGCCTGGCTTGGGACCGACACCCGAGCCGCGGCGGCCGGGGACGACCTCACCAAGGCCATCGACTACGGGGCCGTGGCGAACGCCTTCCGCGAGCACGCGGGCGGCGCCACCTACGCCCTCGTAGAGACCATGGTCGAGGAGCTGGCCGAGATCGCCATGACCCGCTTCGGGGCCACAGCCGTGCGAATCTCCGTCGAAAAGCCCGGGGCAGTGCCCGGAGTGGACTCCGTCGGTGTCATTATCGAGCGCCCCCGTCCGCACCAGAAGACTCCCGCCGGGTAGGCCCCCTCAAGGCCCACTCGATCATCTCCAGCCCCGCACACCGCCGCTCGCCGGCCGCCCCCATCCCTTCCGTCCTTTGAGCCAGGAATCAAAAAGGAAGCGTCGACGCTTCCCGATGCCGCGGGACACCCGCGAGGGGGCCCGGCGCGTCGTGCTGGGCCTTGGGTCGAACCACCACGCCGAGAAGGCCATTCCCGAGGCGCTGGAGCTCCTGGGCTACGAGTTCGATCTGCTGGTCAAATCCAGCCGCTACGTGGGACCGCCCGAGTTGGATTCGGGTGGAAAGCACGACCAAGAAGCAGCGGCTTCCCCCGTTGCCGCCACCGCGGATGGTCCTGTCACGGAAGGCCCAGTGGTGTACTCGAACATGGCCGTGCTCGTGCGTACGGCGGAGTCCTACGGGGACATCAAGGCCACCCTTCACGCACTTGAGGAGGAGCTGGGCCGGGATCGCTCCACGCCAGGGGTGGTCCCCATCGACATCGACATTCTGCTGATCGAAGGGGAGATCATCCGATCCTCCTCGAAGAAGGTCCTCGTCCCCCACCCCGACCTCACGACCAAGCGCCACGCCGCGATCCCGAGTTCCGAAGTGGCGCCCGCCCTTCGGCATCCCCTGACGGGTGCACGGCTCGCGGAGATCGCAGCCGAACTTGCCTAGCGGCCCCTCAGAGCATCCACCCCCCCGACACTTCGAGGTTCTGACCGACGACGTGGCTCGCTTCCTCCGAGAGCAGCCAGGCGGCCGCCCCGGTCACTTCAGGCATTTCCGCCGGGCGACCGAGGGGGATGCGCTCGTGCAGGTCAGGCGACAATGTGTCCGGCGCGGCGCCGCCATGGGGCACAAACCCCGGGGAGATCATGTTGGCGCGCACGCCAAAGGGCGCTTCCTCGAGGCTGAGGCCCCGCATCAGCGTGAGGAGTGCCGCTTTCGAGGCGATGTAGGCCGTCGTGACCTCCCTCGCCCGCCACCGCTCCAATCCTGCGCATCCGAAGAACAAGTAGCTGCCCTTCGAGGCCCGCAAGTGCGGCCGAGCGGCGTGAATCACGTTCAGCGCCGTGATGACGTTCCCATCGAACATGCCGCGGAAGTCCGCCGCGGTAGATTCACTGACGGGGGCCGTCATGTACGGCCCAGCGGCATGCACCACCGCATCCAATCGTCCGCTTTGGGCCACCACGGCCTCCACGGCGGCCCCCACCGCCTCGGGGTCCAAGAGGTCGCCGGAATGCGCGACAGCCCCCGGCAGGTCCCTCTCGAGGCCAGCGCGCTTCGCCTCGTCCCTCACGTTGACGTGCACGTGCCAACCGCGTCGCAGGAGCAGCTCTGCGACGCCCCGTCCGATGCCTTGGCCGCCGCCGGCCACGAAGGCGACGGGCGTCGTCCCTCGGCGCACCTGATCCAATTCCTGACTCTCTCGGCCTTCCATCGTCTTGGGTGGTTCCTGAAGGGAACGGGCGTTCACGTGAGAATTGTCCTCACGACTAGGCGGAGGGATACCATGCACACTGTGCCTTGCTCCCACGACTACGCCCCATTCTTACCGCTGCCGTGATCACGGATTTCCACGCCCACGTTTTTTCGCGCCCATTCTTCGACGCCATCGCCCAGGCCAGCCCGCAGCCAGGGACGGTCGAGGAGAAGCTGACGCGGGCCTCCGCCGCCGTGGGCTTTGAGCTTCCCGCTCCTGGGGTGGATGCCCACTTGGAACGGTGGATCGCCGAGCTGGACCGCTACGGAGTGTCGCGCATGGCGGCCTTCTCGAGCGCCCCGGAAGAGACACCCACCGTGATCGAAATGGCCACCCGGTCGGCCGGACGACTGGTGCCCATTGTGGTCACCAATCCCGTGGCGCCGGGCGCGGTCGGCCGGCTCAGGCCCCTGTTTGAAACAAAGGGCGCGAGGGGCGTGCTGCTCTTCCCGGCGATTCACCATTATCACCTGAGCGACCCGGAGGTGCAGCCGCTGCTCGACCTCTTGGACGAGTTCAAGGCCATCGCGTACGTGCACTGCGGGATCCTCATCGTGAAGCTGAAGGATCTTCTCGGCCTGCCGCGGCCGTACGACCTGCGATACGCCAGTCCCCTCGAAGTCATCCCCGCCGCTAACCGGTACGGGAACGTCACGTTCTGCATTCCCCATTTCGGAGCTGGGTTCTTCCGGGAGACCCTGATCGCGGGGGCCCAATGCACCAACGTCGTCACCGATACCTCCTCCACCAACGGCTGGACCAAGACCCAGCCGGACGCGCCTAGCCTCTCCTCGGTGCTCGGTAGAACCCTCGACGTCTTCGGGCCCGAGCGTGTCTTGTTTGGCACCGATTCCAACGTCTTCCCCCAGGGCTGGCGCAACGAGCGGCACGAGGGGTGGCTTGCGATCGCCGAGGAGCTCGGCCTCAGCAGCGCCGAGAAGGCCGCCATCTTCCACGGCAACGCGGACGCATTGCTCGGAACGCCCGTTCCCACGGAAACCGCCGCAAAGGGATGAGGGGCGCCAGTC
>CAJXRJ010000322.1 GCA_913058555.1 uncultured bacterium | reverse complement strand
CTACACACTGCATATCGTCGGCAGCGTCAGATGTGTATAAGAGACAGGAATAGGCCCCGGGCACTGGCCTCCATCACCCAGCCCATCCCCATGAGCAGGCCCCCGAAGGCAAAGAGGCTTAGCGCCCACCGACCCGACGAAGTCGCTGGACGGATGGCTGGCCTGCGCCCGCTGAGACTGACGGTGACGGGCAGCTGCGACGCGGAATGCGCCGGCCTCGCGGCTGCCGCCGCGGCCGTTAGAACGCCGAAAAGCGACGCGCCGATGAGGTCGAGTGGCAAGAACGCCAGGGGCTGCGAGGGCCGGCTCGACCAACCCTCTAGGTAGGGATAAAGCCCGGCCGTCAGGGCGACGCCCGCGCCGAGTCCAAGAGTCACTCCCAGGGCTGAGAGCATCGCCGCGGACCCCACGAGGGCGGTGCGAATGTGCGCGGGGCTCGCTCCGGTCGCCCCCACCAGTCCGATTTCCCTTTGCCGCCGCCGCATGCCAACCGCGAAGGCCGCGGCGATCACGAGGGCCGCTTCGAGGAATGCGAGGCCGCCGACCACGAAGACGACGAGGGTGAGGAAAGGGTCCTCTTCGGCACCCTTGCCCGGGCGAGCCGCCACTTGGGACAGTCGGAAGAGCGTTCCGCCAGTGACCATGGTCGCCACGGGCACGGCCACGAGTGCGAGGATCAGCAGGGACCGGCCCCGGTGGCGCCAAAGACTGCGCCACTCGATGCGCAGCAACGGCATGAGCGCGCTCCCCCTCGCTGTGGGCGATGGACCCTGCGCCGCGCTTACGTGACCGGACATCAAGCGCCACCGGCGGCCGAAACCGAATCTGGGCTTCCTGCGAGCTGACCGTCTTTCAGGTACAGCACGCGATCGCACCAGGCCGCGTGGGAGGCATTGTGGGTAGCGACGATCGCAGACAGCCCAGCGTCGCAGAGCTCGCGCAAGAGGCGCATGATCCGTTCGCCCGTCACAGAATCCAAAGCACCAGTGGGCTCGTCCGCGAGGAGCAGCGACTTAGTGCCAACGAACGCACGGGCGATGGCAATGCGTTGGCGCTCGCCGCCCGATAGGTCGTCGGGGAACCGATGGGCCAGATCCCCGAGGCCAACCCGGCCGAGGGCGGCCTCCGCGGCGGCCCGGGCCTCGTGGAGCGGCACTCGATCCAGCTCCAGGGGCAGCGATACGTTCTCACGGGCGTTGAGCCCGGGGAGCAGATTGAAGTCCTGGAAGACACTGCCCACCGTGCGCCGGCGAAGGTCCGCGAGTACCGCGGGGCGCAGGCTCGCAAGATCGATGCCGCCGACGAGGACTTGGCCCTCCGTTGGCTGATCGAGGGCCCCCGCAAGGGAGAGCAGGGTCGACTTGCCGGAACCCGATGGCCCCATGACCGCCGCCAGCTCGCCCCGACGCAGGGTCATGGTCACAGGCCCCATGGCCACGACCGGGCCCGCAGCTGTTTCGTGAACACGCGTCGCACCGCGCAGCTCGAGGGCGGCCGGAGGAGTTTCTGTTTCGGGGACAAGCTTCAACGCGCCCTCCGATCCCGAAGCCGCTCCTCGCAGAGGTCGAGCCATTTGAGCTGCGCCTCCGCCTTCAACACAAGCGCGTCGAGCATGAGCAGCCACGGAAGCTGCTCGTCAGGGTCCGCCCGCCGCTTATGGCGGGTGTACCCCTGGAGCTTCTCCATCGTGGCCTCACGCTGACGCTGGATCAGGTCCGTGAGATCCACTCCATCTGCGGCGACGGCGAGGAGCACCTTGATGGCTAGCTCATCACGGGCGGGCGGGTCGTCGAGGACCGGCGCCTCGTACCAGCCGGACAGCTCCTTACGCCCCGCCTCCGTGATCTGCCACGTGCGCCGCTTCGGATCGTCGCTACTAACCCCCTCGACCAGACCGTCCCGCTCCAACCGATCGAGCGTGGTGTAGACCTGGCCGATGTTCAGCGTCCACGTCCCCGCTGTGCTGTCCTCGAAGGTGGATTTGAGGGCGTAGCCATGGGCCGATTGGCCGGAGAGGATGGCGAGTAGGCTGTTTCGAACGGTCATTTGAATGGGCTGGATCAGTGCCGACCCCCGAACCACAGCGAACGGGGCCAGTCCCGGGCGAGGGCCCGACGGGTCATCGGGAGGCGTAATACGGGGTATGCATACCGAGTATTCTCAACCGATTCGAGTTTCCCGCGGGGCCCATCCGCTTCCGCCCGGGTGCGGCTCAGCCCGAGAAGTAGCGCGCGTTGGCTTCGATGTCGGACTCGTAGGCAGCGGGGACCTCGTCCTCGGGGTAGATCGCATCGACGGGGCACTCCGGGACACAGCAGCCGCAGTTGATGCAGCCATCAGGGTCAATAAAGAGCTGCAGGCCCGCCGCCGCCGTGGCGCGATCGGCGCCCTCGAGGGCTCGAAGCTCATCCACGTTGACGGGGCCGTGGATGACATCCACCGGGCAGACGCTGACGCAGGCCGTGTCGCAGGTGCTCTCGCACTGCTTGGTAATCACATGGGTCATAGGGTTCTCCTTGGTTGGACCCGGGCCAGGGCAAGCCCCGCGCCACAGGGTTCCGCCCATGCACAAGGCGCTTCGCCCATCGCACTTACGACCCATGCGGCTTCGTTCGACTTCGGGCGACCACCCAAATACCAGTGCCAATCCACCCGCATACCCCTATGATCACTGCATGCCAGTGTCGAGCAAGCAGGACAGCGATGGCCTTCGGCTTCTGGGGGAGGTGGCCAAGGGCCTCGTCGCTGCGCACCGGCCTGGCGCCGTTGCCGCGGCCATCGGCAGGGTCCTCGCTGCTGAGGTCGGCGCCCACCAAGTGGCGCTGACGCTTCGGACTCCCGGCACTGGCTGGACCCGCCATACGTGGCACGGGGGGTCCCTCCACCATGAGGTGGCTGAGGAGCCTGCGCCCATGGCTCCGCCTCGGCGCCGGAGCGCCTACGAGGAACCGGGCCTCGAAGAGGACCGCCCCGGGAACCCGAGGACGGGACCCATTCGCATTCCCGTCCCCTGCTCCGACGAATCCCCTGGAGAGCTCTCCATCGACCTCGGGCGGCAACGCCCCAGCACCCCCTGGCAGCATCCGAGCTTCGTCGACGCCCTGGGCCGGGTCGTCGCGATCGCGTGCCGCGGGTCCGAGGTCGTCAGCAAGGTCGCGGCGCTCTCCCGAACCGCCTTCCGTACGAGCGCCGCTCTTCGGGCGGCCCTCGAAGGGCTGGACCCAAGCTCGCCCATCGTGGCGGCGAGCCTGACCATGCGCGGCGTGCTCGCCCAGGCCGAGCTCGTCGCCCCCCATACCACGAGCGTCCTCATCCGCGGCGAGTCCGGCACCGGGAAGGAGCTCATCGCGCGGCACATTCATGAACGCTCCGACCGAAAAGACGGCCCGTTCGTAGCGGTGAATTGCGCGGCCTTGCCCGAGGGGCTCATAGAGAGCGAGCTCTTTGGGCACGAACCCGGCGCCTTCACGGGGGCCAGGGCCATGCATAAGGGTCGCTTCGAGAGGGCCGCCGGCGGCACGCTTTTCCTGGACGAGATCGGCGAGCTGCCGCAAGCGGTCCAAGCCAAGCTCTTACGCGCGCTCCAGGACCGCGAGATCGAGAGGGTCGGCGGGGAGCAAGCGATCCCGGTCGACGTACGGGTGATTTCGGCGACGCACCAGGCCCTTGAGGAGCACATGGAGAACGGACGCTTTCGAAGCGATCTTTTCTACCGCCTCAGCGCCTTCCCGGTCTTCATCCCAGCGCTGCGCGAACGGCCGGAGGACATCGCGCTCATCGCCCAGGCCAAGATTGGAGAGATCTACCAGAGCCGGGGCAAGAGGCCCCCCGAGCTCACGGGCCAGGACCTCGACATGCTCATCGGCGCCCCTTGGCCCGGGAACGTGCGCGAGCTCCAGAATCACATCGAGCGGGCCATCATCCTGAGCGGGGAAGGGCCCCTGCGCCTGGACCTCGGGAGCGCGGGCCCAAGCGGACGGGCCGCCCCTTGGAGCCCGATCCCCGGGAGCACGGAAGTCCCCACCCTTGCGGAGGCGACGCGCCGCTCCATCGAGGCCGCCCTGCGGGAGGCCAAAGGGAAGCTGTACGGCCCCGGCGGTGCCGCAGAGCTCCTCGATGTCCACCCGAGCACGCTCCAGGCCAAGATGGCGAAGCTCGGTGTCCAGCGGCGCGACTTCGCGTAACGCGGTGCCGCGCCCCGGCCGCCGATCGTTACTTCATCAAGCGCTCGATCGTCTCTTCCATGGCCTCAGCCCAAAGCGCGTAGCCCTTCTCGTTCGGGTGGAGGAGGTCCGGCATCAACGCTTTCGAGAGCACGCCTTCGTCGTCCAGGAACACCGAGGAGATGTCCAAGTACGTGACCATCTCCTGCTCGCCGAGGCTTTGGATCTTGGAGTTGATCTCATCGTTGAGCCGGCGCTGACGATGGTCGGGCTGCTCGCCCCGCGGGAAGATGCCAAGAACCAGCACCTTGGTCTTCGGCATGCGCACGCGCATCTCCGCCACGACCCGGCGGATGCCTGCCGCCGTGTGGTCGGCCTTCTCCATGCGGTGCCCCGTGTTGTTCGTGCCGATCATCAACACGGCGAGCTTCGGCGACAGCCCGTGGGCGGCGCCGTTCTGAAGGCGCCAAATCACGTGCTCCGTCCTGTCGCCGCTAAACCCGATGTTGAACGCGCGCCGACCCGCGTAGTAACGATCCCACACCGCTCGGCCACCGTTCTCCCAGCTGTGGGTGATGGAGTCCCCCACCATGAGCAAGTCCACGGCGCCCATGGCCCGGCGGGCGGCGAGCTTCGCCTCGTGGCGTTGGATCCACCACGCGTCCCCGCGGGGCTCTGGGACCAACGCAAGCTTGGGCGTCACGCCCGGGGCGTCGCGCCAGAGCCAACGGAGCGCACCGGGCAACACCGCGGCACCGTGTTCGCCGCCGTGGCCGCCGGTGCCTTGATCGAACTTGACGTCGTACTCCTTGTAGCGGAGCGCCGCGTCCAAAGAGAGATTGCCGAGCCACCAGCTCCCGTGTTCGTTGTCCAGGTCCGTGGAGCCATCCTGCAGATAAACGCGGATGGGCTTCTTCTCCGTCTTGCGGATGATGCCCGGATAAGCGTCACCGCCGCGGATGTTCGTGAAGCTGCCGATGTGGCTCAGGACCTTGCCAAAGAGGTCCGGTCTCTCCCACGCCGCAGTGAACGCGCAGATCCCGCCGCTGCTCAGGCCGCTGATGGCACGCAGGGCAGGATCCGGGGAGATGGAGTAGCTAGCCTCGATGAGCGGCAAGAGGTCCGAGCTCAGGAACTGCGCGTAGGCTGGGCTCAGCGTGTCGTATTCCGTGCTCCGATTCTTCGGTTTAGGCTGCCAACCGCGCTTCTCCGGAAGCTCGTCCGACACGTGCCCGGGATCCACAAAGACCGCGATCGTGGGCGGCATCTCGCCCGAGTGAATCAGGTTGTCGAAAACGACCGGCACGCGGAACTGCCCACTCGCATAGGCATGCCCATCCTGAAACACCATGAGGGCAGCAGGGACCTTTGCGTCGTATTGGGCCGGGACATAAACCGAGTACCGGCGCACGGTCCCCGGATAGACGGACGACTTGAGCAGCTCGTGCTCGGTCACCGTGCCCATCGGCACACCGTCCTGGCGCTGGGAATCTGGGCCCAGGGGGTAATCGTAGGACTCGCCGTGGAGCTGCAGCGTTTGGGGCAGGGTCACAGCCACCGCTTGCTCACTGAGAACCGTGGCGCCGAGGGAACAGAGGGCGAAGAGCGACGTGCGTAGAGTTGCGTGGATCATCGTTTCCGATTCTGCACGCGGCGCGTCCCCCGCGTCAGCCGTCAGTGTCCGAATCGCCCGAGACCTTCACCGGAACGGCGATGGCACGGTCCCCATGCCCAAGGGGCGCAACCTGCGCCGTAAAAACATCCTTGCCCGATTCGACACGCACATTGACCGCAACGAATGGGGGCACGCAGGCGCGAGCGATCCCGCCCGCATCCACGGCGACGGCAATGACCTCCTCTCCAGCGGTGAGACTGATCTTCGCATGCCTCCAGGCCTTGCTCCGTAGACCGAGCAAAGGCGGCCTCTCCACCTGAACGCCGCCAACCGGCGCCGAGATCGTAAACGTCGGCTTCCAACGCCCCTTGTGTTGCGTAGGTCCTTCGGAACGCTCAAAGGGCATGGCGTGCACCGGCGCCGGATTGAGCGGCGTCTTGATGACGAACTCGTACACCCCTTCGAGGATGGGCGATAGATCGATCACGCCGTCCTGTTCCGTCTCTGCCCCAACGGCGGCTTTGACGGTCATCAGCCCGAGCGACCCACCGACCGTCGTCGCAGAGGTCGTGGTTCCATCAAAGCCTGCCGCCCCTCGCGCAGGCGTTTGGATGAAGACGTGACCCCGGAACATCACCGGCGCGCCGCTCACCGCATGGCGCATGGCCACACGGTTCTCGTCGACAATGCCCACGAGTTTCGCCCCTGCATAGGGATCGCCGAAGGGATCCACCACCCGAGCAATGCGCTGCTCGTACAAGAGCGTCCGCACGCCAGTCAGCATCTCATGATTGCCGGCCCCGCCGGGGATGTAGGGCACAAGAAGGTCAGGGGCCAGCCCCTCGGAAGACGGCAGCGCGATCGCGAGCAAAGTACTCGCCCCTCGCCTTACGCGCAGACGCGCCTTCTTCCTCCGACGAATGCGGCCGTCGAGGGGCTGCTCATCCACGAGGCTGAGGTCGCCCTGGGCCGAGACCTCCACCAGGTGCACAGCACCGCGGAACGGACGCCCAGACTGCACTTGCTCGAGCCCAAGCGAGATGGTGGCCTCGATCGGCTCGAAGCGGATCCTGGGGCGCGCGACGTACCCGTCGCCAGACGCTGACCATGAGCCCCGGCGGAGCACGACCTCCGCAGGCAGGGCGCCCGGGTGATCAAAGCGAACGATCAGCTCCTCGGGCGATGAGAGCGGGTCGGCGTAGTTGCCTGCCACGAAGCCTATGAAGCGCCGGAAAACCGCGCGGCCGTTCTTATCGGGATCGCCACCCGGGAGGCGTGAGTGATAGTCGCAGCGGGCCAGAACGTCGAAGTCCGGAATCGCAGCCGAGTCGAAGATCGGCTCCACCACAAACGGGACGAGTTCAGGCCCCTCCTCCTTCAACGCCTCCTCCGCCTTCGCCCTGGCGCGGGCCCGGCTCCTGGACGTGCCCTTGCCCAGCAGCCGCTTCCTCTTGGGCTTGGGCTTCGCTTGGGTCGCCTGACGGTCCTTCGACGCGACCTTGACCTCCGGGACCTTCCGGCGCTCCGACCCGACCTCGACGAGGGTTGGGTCCTCCGGTAGGGCAGAGGGGGCCGCCAGAGCCCCTACCGGAGGGGCGACGGGCTCCGGAATCGAGTCGTCCCTGCGGAGGAACCAGAACAGCACGAGCCCGAGCAAGGCTGCAGAGCCCCCGGCGAGGGGCAGAAGGCGGGGGCTCTGGTCGGGCAGCATGGTGAGGGTTCCGGGCGGGCTCCCCGACGTTACAGGGTTTCCCGACGAATCCCGCGATCAGGCTATTCCCGCGGGCCGTCCCGGTTCAAATTGGCGCCACGACGTGAGATCCCCCCTGACTCTACGCTGACAAGACCATGATCCGCCCTCTCCACGCCTGCACCACCCTGGCGCTTGCCGCCTTCGCCATCGCCACTGCCCCGGACGCTTCCCAGGAGGCGGCCCCATCGTCCGTGCAGGATTCCGCCGCTGCGCTTCCCGCGGCCCAGATCACCGGCGAAGGCTGGCGCGAGCTGACGATGGACGATTTTGTCAACGTGAACGGGGACGAGACGACCTGGCGCACGGAAGGCGGAGCGATCGTCTGTTCCGGCAAGCCCATCGGCGGCGCACGATCGAAAGAGCCGCTGACCAACTTCGAGATGGTGCTCGAGTGGCAGCACTCGACCTTCGCGGGCAACTCCGGTGTATTCCTGTGGTGCCCCGAGTCCGCGTTCACCGACCTCAAGCCGGGCTCCCTCCCGCGCAGCGGAATCGAGGTCCAGGTCCTCGATCTTGGCTACGAAGAGAACCACCTGAAAAACAAGGGCAAGCACTCCGACTGGTTCACGAGCCACGGGGACGTCTTCCCCGTGGGAGGCTCCAAGATGACCGCGTTCCACCCGGAGCTCGAGTACACCGAAGGCGGAACCACCTTCAAGGTCGGCAATCCGAAGAGCCCACGGTCCTTCCCCAC
>CAJXRJ010000321.1 GCA_913058555.1 uncultured bacterium | reverse complement strand
CCGAGATCTACACACTGCATATCGTCGGCAGCTCAGATGTGTATAAGAGACAGGAGGACAAGCTGGGATACCAGGACTCCCCGTTGATCTTCGGCACGGAGTGGCACGTCCACGACGGCCTGCGGCCCCAGCCCACCGTCGTCACGCCCGGGGCCATGCCAGGCCAGCCGCCAAGCGACGCCATCGTCCTTTTCGATGGCAGCGACCTTGACGCTTGGAGCGGTGGACCTTGGACCCTCGATCAGGAGGCCAAGATCATGACCGTCAATGGGAAGGGCGGGATTCAGACGAAGGAGTCCTTCGGCGACTGCCAGCTCCACCTCGAATGGCGCGCCCCCCTGTACGGGGACAAGGCGGGCCCCAAGGGCCAGGGCCGCGGCAACTCGGGTGTCTTCTTCTTCGGCAAGTACGAGATCCAGATCCTCGACTGCTTCGAGAACCAGACCTACCCCGACGGGATGACGTCCGCTCTCTACGGACAATTTCCACCCATGGTCAACGCCTGCCGCCAGCCGGGCGAGTGGCAGACCTATGACATCTCGTTCAGGGCCCCGGTCTTCGACAACGAGACGGGCCGGCTCGTCTCGGCCGCCGTCGCGACCGTCTTCCACAACGGCGTCTGCGTCCACAACGCGCAGGTGCTCCACGGCGCCACGGCCCACCGCAAGCGCGCGTCCTACGCCATTCACAAGCCCACGGGCCCGATTTCACTTCAGGACCACGGCAACCCGGTCTCTTTCCGCAACATCTGGGTGCGGCCGCTGATCCCGGCGAAGTAGTTCCTCCATGGGTCGTGGGCCAATGCGGCGCCATCACCCAAAGGGGCCGATTCACGGCTCAAATGGACCGGTCCAGGCCGGAATCGAAGCCATCTGGCGGCCGAAGTGCCGCCCCAGACCGGCTCGATTCCGGCCTGCCTTTTTGGGCGCCGGAGGATTTCCTAGGGAAGGGGGTTCCACGGGGCACCCTTGGTGGCTCGAATGGCACCCCTCTTCCGCTCCTGATACCTCCAGCCCACTCGGACCCACCGTGAACGTGGCCTTTGCCCCGCTCCAATCGGTCCCCCCGCGTTCATGGCCACTGGCACCGCCGTCGCGACGCACGAAACCAACGACGAGTTCAATCCCTTCCTCTCCATGCAGGAGGGATTCAACACCGCTGCGGACCATCTCGGTCTGGTAGGGGGCGTCCGCGACGTCCTCTCCATGCCGGACCGCGAGCTCACCGTGAACGTGCCCGTCCTTATGGACGACGGCACGGTCAAGGTCTTCACCGGTTACCGCGTCCAGCACAACACCCTCCGCGGCCCCAGCAAGGGCGGCATCCGATTCAGCCCCGACGTGAACCTCGACGAGGTTCGAGCGCTCGCTGGCTGGATGACGTGGAAGTGTTCCGTTGTCAACGTGCCCTTTGGCGGCGGCAAGGGCGGGGTCATCTGCGATCCCCGCAACATGTCGATCGGCGAGCAAGAGCGCCTCACCCGCCGCTACACCGCCGCCATCCTCGACATCCTTGGCCCTGACCGTGACGTGCCCGCTCCGGACATGAACACGAACGAGCAGACGATGGCTTGGATCATGGACACGTATTCCATGCACGAGCGCAAGACGACCACTGCGGTCGTCACCGGCAAGCCCCTGAGCATCGGCGGCTCCCGCGGCCGCCGCGAGGCCACCGGACGCGGCGTGATGATCTCCGCTAACGAGGCCCTCAAGATGATCGGCATGCGCCCCGAGGACACCCGCGTGGTCGTTCAAGGTGCCGGCAACGTCGGCGGGCTCGGTGCGATGCTCCTGCACCGCGAGGGCTACAAAATTGTCTCGATCAGCGACATGTACGGCTACATCGTGAACGAGCGTGGGCTCGACATGCCGGGCGTTCTCGATCACATGGCGAAGAACCGCACCCTCGAGGGCTTCGGGGACGCGGACTACTTCACGGAAGGCAAAGATCAGCTGGAGCTCGACTGCGACCTGCTCGTGCCGGCGGCCACGGAGAACCAGATCACGTCCGCCAACGCGGACCGGATCAAAGCCAAGCTCATCGTCGAAGGCGCCAACGGCCCCACCACGGCCATCGCTTCGAAGTCCCTCTCGGAGCGCGGCGTCACCATCGTGCCCGACATCCTGGCGAATGCCGGCGGCGTCACCGTCTCCTACTTCGAGTGGGTCCAGGACCGCATGGGCTACTTCTGGACCGAGGAGATCGTGAACTCTCGTCTGGAGCAGATCATGGTTCAGGCTTTCCAAGAGGTGCGCCAGACGGGTGAGAAGTACGGCGTCGACCTTCGGACGGCCGCATACATCCTGTCCATCGATCGCGTGGCATCCGTCTACCGGATGCGCGGCCTTTTCTCCTGATCCGAAGGACCCCAAATCCATGGCACAGGACCCCAAAGGCACGGACTCATTGACGTTCGGCCTGCATCAGACCGGCCTTCGGAGCACTCCGAAGCTCGACGACGAGACACCGTTCAAGACGATGATGTCGAGCTTCGATGATGCGGCTCGCCTCATCGGCCTCGACGATCAGCAATACCGGCTCCTGCGAAAGTCAGACCGCGAAATCGCGATCTCCGTGCCGGTGCAGATGGACGACGGCTCCCTGCGCCTCCTGGATGGCTACCGCATCCAGCACAACGCCGGCCTTGGACCCTTCCTCGGCCCCCTGCGCGTGGACGGCGAGCTCAAGCTGGTGGAGCTCCGCGCCCTCGCGGCATGGATGACCTGGAAGTGCTCGCTGCTCGGCGTGCCGTTCGGCGGCGCCGCGGGCGGCGTGGTCGTGGATCGCAACTCCCTTTCGCGTAGCGAGCTCGAGCGTGTCGTTCGCCGCTGGACCGCCAACCTGATCGGTGACATTGGCCCCGACCGCGACGTGCTCACGCCGGAATTCGCGGACGACTCGGACCTGATGGCCTGGGCCCTCGACACGATGGCCGGCCACACGGACGGCGCGGCCAACTCGGCCGTGGTCGGCAAGCCCGCCGAGATGGCGGGTAGCCACGGGCACGAAGACGCCGTGGCCCAAGGTCTCCGCATGATCATGCGCATGGCGGCCTCCCACCTCGGCATCAGCCCTGCGGGCGGCCTCCGGGTGGTCATCCAGGGCGCCGGCGTCGTGGGTGGCAACCTGGCGCGAATCCTCCATGAGGAAGGGCACAAGGTGGTCGGACTTTCCGACGTGCACACCGCCCTCTACGATCCCGAAGGCCTCGATGTCCCCAGGCTCCTCCAGGGACGTCTTGCGGATGGGCAACTGCCCTCCGACGTGTCCGGAACGGCCCGCGTCGTGACCGAGCAAGAGTTCATCCGGCTCCCATGTGACGTGCTGGCGCCCTGTGCGGTCGCCATGGCGATCCACTCGCGGAACGCGGAGGAGATCGAGGCACGCATGATCGTCGAAGGCGCCCATGGCCCCGTCAGCCCCCGGGCCGACAAGATCCTGGCCGCGCGCAAGATCCCCGTGGTGCCCGATATCCTCGCCAACGGCGGTGGCGTGGTCGTGTCGTACTTCGAGTGGATCCAGAACAGAACCGGCTACAGCTGGCTCGAGGAAGTGGTCGCAGGCCGCCTACGCCGCTACATGCGCGAGGCCTGGTACGCCGTGGCGAAGACGCAGGCCGAGTACGACTGCACCATTCGCGAAGCGACCCATATCCTCGCGGTGAAGCGCGTCGCCGAGGCCGAACGCGCCCGCGGCGTCTACGCCTAGCCCAAGCCAACGGGATAGGGCGAGACAGGCGGCGGTGGCACCCGACCAGCGGTAGCCCGGAGACTTCCATCCGGGTTCTGGCTGGTCGGGCGCCACCGCCGCCTTATGTCAGGCTCCCCTTCTCCGCTCCCGGGCCGCTCATCTCTTGGGGGAAATCGGTCGATAGGGCAGGCTGACATGTGTCCTGCCCCCACCGACGTCTCCTCCAAGCGCTGCCCCTCCTGCGGCCAGATCCCCTCGCCCCCCGGACGCGCCCACTGCGGGATGTGTGGGACGCCCCTCAGGACCCACGGCGCCCAGATGGACGTGGGGCCCTCGTCTCCCGCCCCTGGGGCCCTTTCGCCGCCCGCCCGCTTCGGTGTCCGCGTCGGCGCCCCTTCAGGGCCAGAGGGGGTCTCCGAGCGCGCCCAGGGCCTGCAGTTTGCGCTGCTAGGAATCCCCATCGCGTTCCTTTTCGCAGTGACCCCGATGGTCCAGTTCATGGGCTGGTTCCTGGCGAGCCTGTTCCACGAGTTTGGGCACGGGGTCTCTGGCTGGTTCATGGGCTTCCCGTCGGTGCCAGCGATTTCCCTGTCTGGGCACGCCGCCGCCGTCCATGGGGAGGCTCTCCTCATCGTGCGTTTCGCCTCCTTCGCCGCGGCCCTCGGCGTTCTCCGCTGGCTATGGAGCGGGCCCAAGCTGATCGCGGCCACGGCGATCCTCGCGGGCGTCTATTCGCTCTTGGTCTTCACGCGCCTCGGCGAAGTGCTCTTCCTCACCTCAGGGCAGCTGGGCGAAATGGTCGCCGGCGCCCTCTGCCTTTGGCGCGCTCTCTCCGACGAGGCCTGCCATCACAAGGCCGACCGCCTCGCCTACTCCATGCTCGGTTGGTTCCTCATCGGCCGCAATTTGTCCCTCGGCTTCGGGCTCGCCTTCAGCGCCAGCGCCCGGGCGGAGTACGCGGGCAACGGCTCCTTCGGCCTCGTCAACGACTACATTCGACTCGCGAACGAGCTCTCCGTCGAGCTGTCCACCGTCGGGCTCGTCATGGGCGCCGTGGCCGTCCTCATTCCTGCCGCTACGATCGCGATGTTCACTCGAAGGGGATGAGGCGTCCCCCGCTCGCGCACTTGACCCTGCCGGCGCGAATCCCGCGGCGCCTGTGCGCACTAGTGCGCACAAAGCGGACGCCATAGTGCCCCTTCGGAACCGGAACAGTTCCCATTCGGTCCAGCGGTCACGAAAGGCCTCCCGCGTGCATGCCGCTCTGCTTTGCGTGACCACAGCAAGCGCTAAGCTATCGGAATGGAAGTCACCTTCTGCGGCGCGGCTGGCACGGTCACTGGCTCACGGTTCCTGGTGGAGAGTGGAGGCCGGCGCATCCTCGTGGATTGCGGACTCTTCCAGGGCTACAAGGTCCTTCGCGAGCGGAACTGGAGCCCCTTGCCCTTTGACCCGGCCTCCCTCGATGCAGTTGTCCTGACCCATGCCCATGTGGATCACTCCGGGTACCTGCCGGCACTCGTGCGCGATGGGTTTCGGGGCAAGATCTACACCACCCAGGGCACCCGTGATCTGTGTGAAATCTTGCTGCCCGACAGCGCTCACATTCACGAATCGGACGCACGGCACGCCAACAAGCACGGCTCGTCAAAGCACAAGCCCGCGCTACCGCTCTATACCCTCGAGGACGCGGAGAACGTCTCGGATCACTATCGCATCGTCGAGCGGAGCAAGCCTGTCAGCGTCGCAGGCATGACGGTGCTCTTCCGCGATGCGGGCCATATCCTCGGCGCCTCGAGCATCCTCATTCAAGACGGCTCCACGCGCGTCCTCTTCTCCGGGGATCTCGGCCGCGAGTCCGATGTCCTCATGCGAGCCCCCGAGCCCCCACCCGAGGCGGACTGGGTCATCATGGAGTCGACCTATGGCGACCGGCGCCAGGAGGTCGTGGATCCGTACGGGGCCATTGCGGAGCCGCTCCGGGCCTGCATCGAACGCGGCGGCGTGGCCTTGGTGCCAGCGTTCGCCGTGGGCCGGACCCAGGCTCTGCTGTTCGTGATTCACCAGCTGTTCGAATCGGGCCGGCTGCCGCGCGTCCCCGTGCATGTGGACAGCCCGATGGCAGACAAGGTGAGCGAGATCTACGCGAAGAGCACGGACGAGTACCGGCTGTCCCCCGAGGCGGTCCGGGAGGCGAGCCAAATTGCCTCCTTCGCGCGGTCGGTTGAGGAGTCCAAGAAGATCGACGCCCCCGGCCCTCCGCGCATCATCATCTCCGCCGCCGGCATGCTGAGCGGGGGCCGAGTGCTTCACCACTTGAAGGTCCTTGGGCCCGATCCGAACAACCTCATCCTCCTTCCAGGATTCCAAGCCCCTGGCACGCGGGGCGCAGCGCTCGCCGGCGGTGAGACGGAGCTGAAGGTCCACGGGAAGTACCTCAAAGTACGTGCCCAAGTCTCCCAGACGTCGATTCTCTCCGCGCACGCCGACCAAGGCGAGCTGCTGGGTTGGCTGCGACGCATCCCCAAGAAGCCGCGGGGGGTCATCCTCGTCCACGGGGAGCCTGCGGCACTTGACGCCCTGCGCATTCGCATTGGGGAAGACCTCGACATGGCCGCTCGGGTGGCCGACTCCGGCGCCACCCTCTCGCTCACGTAGGGCGCCCCCATGAACTCTCCTGAGTTGAGATCATTCCCGTGGACTGCGGGCAGTGACTGCGCCGGCGGAGACTTTGCGTCTGAGGGACTCGAGCCAACGGGATTCCGCGTCTGGTCGTTTCGGTCGATCCGGGACTCTGGCTACGTTCCGTTGTCACCGATCACCGCGCTCGTGGGCCGTGAGCGCTCCGGAAAGACGACGCTGCTCCTGGCATTGAGCGGCCTGGACCCCCGGGTAGCCGCCCCATACTCCGCGGCACATGATTGGCCCCGTGCCCAGAGACCGCACCCCAATGGAACGCAGGTTGTCTGCGCCGCGAAGTTCCGACTCCGCCGGTCGCTCCGGGACGAGCTTGTCAACGCAGGACGGATCGCACCGGACGTCACCGGCATTCACGTTGGGCGCTCCTACAGCAATGACTTCCTTGTCTCGGTACTCGACCAGGGGGGTTTTGCCGGCCCGTTGCGAGGCCAAACGGAGGAGTGGACGCCCGTCGGACCCGAGCTTGAGCGAGAGCTACTGGGGAGAATACCTGAGTTCATCTACGCCCATTCGGGCTCGACGCTCCCGGAGAAGTTCCCCTCGAATGAACTGGAGGGGCTCCTGGTCGAGGGCCCGCCGGCGACCACCGCGGGCGACAGTACGGGCCCCGAGGGCTTTGGGGTTCGCGCACTGGCTCGCCTGGCGATGTCAGGTGCAAGCGAAGAGGATCTAGCCGGCCCCTGGCTCGACCGCCTGAACTCCAGGTTGAATGAACTGGCGCTCTCCCAAACGCTGCGGCTCAGCGACGACCGCGGCCTTATCCGGGTGCTCACGCGCCAGGGCAACGGGTGGCGGCCCTTCGGATCGTTGCCGCTGGCACGTCGCTTCGTCCTGACGTTGGATTTGCGCATCGCTGCCGCGCGGGAGGCGGGCGACCCCGCGCCTGTGCTTTTGCTCGACGCGCCCGGCAGAGCCTTCAAGGGCGGACTCAAGCGCCAGCTCGCGGGTTCCCTTGCCCGCTACTCATCGGCGGGTATCCCGGTCGTCTATACCGCTCGGCTGCCATTCCACATCGAGCTCCAGCACCCCGAGCAAGTGCTGGTGCTGGCGCCGGATGAAGCATCCCGGGAGACCCTTTGCGAGGCGCCGTTCGGCGCTGGCGACTTGGCCATCCAGGCCGCCCTCGGCATGCAAGGCCGCGCCAGCTTCCGGATCGACGACGTGAACCTCGTCGTGGAAGGCCCGACGGACGCGGGCATCCTTCGTGCCCTTGCGACGCGCTTCGCCTCATTCGGCGGACCTACGCTCGCGGAAGATCTCAATGTCATCAGCGCGGGGGGCGCCTTCGAAGTGGCCAGTGTTTCGTCTTTCCTGGCGCGTCAAGGGCTTGGGGTCGTGGCTCTCTTCGACTCGGACGCCGCTGGATTGGCGGGCCTGCGAGACCTGGAGGACAAGGCCCTCGGGGAGCGACTCGGTCATTCCGTGCGCCCACTCCTCCTCGGCGTCGCCGCCGACCTGGAGGTTGAGGGCGCCACCATCGAAGACCTCTTCCCCTCAACGGAGTACGTCGACGCGATTCGGAGCATTGCGGACGAACCTGCACGTCGCCTGCTCGCTGAGCTAGAGGAGCGAATGGCGCTTGGCCATGAACACCACGCCGCGCGGTGGCTTCGTCGGGCCTATGCGTCTCGCGGTTGGCGTTTCCCGAAAGTCGAGGTCGCACAACTGCTCGAACAGAAAGTGCTGGCGACCGAGTCAGAGGGTGATTTCGACCCGCAGTTCCTGAAGTCGATCCGCTCGTTGTTCCATCAGATCAACCTGAACATCGAGACCTTGAGAGGCGGGATGAGAACGCCTGGTTCAGGCGACGCATGAGCCGGTCCGTCCGCGACCCCCACCCGACCTTC
>CAJXRJ010000320.1 GCA_913058555.1 uncultured bacterium | reverse complement strand
GGTGCGGAGTGGGGCGTTCCACTCTCTTGGGTCTGTGGGGCGCAGGGGTCCTAGCCGAAGAAAACAGCGTCATCCGAGCGGCGGCCGCGCGGGCGGGAATCAGCCCTCGGGCGCTCTACGATCGGCTCAAGCGCTACGGCATCGACAAGGCCGAGTTTTGCGGCAACGGGTAGCGGGACCGCCCCCCCCCGCACGGGACAGCGCAGAAGAAGCACACGTCCCAGTCGGGGGAGGGGTGCAACGTCGAGACAATGCGGGCGCCGAGCTTGGGGCAGTGGAAGCGTTGCCCCGTGACCGGTGATGGTAGGGTCTCCCTGCGCGCCATGACGGACTCGATCGCGACCCCTTTGGGAATCCTCCGACGTGGGGATGTGCTTGTGCAGCTCGTTGCGGAGCCAAGGGATTCGGGTGGGCTGACATTGGGCCGGCAGGCCCTCCCGGATGTCGCTGAGCTGCGCCCGCTGGTCCAGGCGTGGGGACGTTTGGCGGAGGTCTCCACGGTGACGCGCGGCACGGTCCGTGACGTGCTGCATGTCGCGGCGGCAACGGTGGCGGATCCCATGGCGGATCCTGTGCCCCTACCCGCGCTCGACGCGGCGCCCGAGCCCCCGAGGCCCAAGCCCACGGCGGCCCATCCCCGCGCCTTCCAAGGCACCAAGTACCGGCCGCCGAAGCGTGCGGGTGGGGCGGCGACGGACCTTCGTGGCTTCCTTCAGTCCAAGCTCGGCTTCGAGCAGCTCGCGTTGCATCTAGCGGACGTGGACCCGAGCTTTCAACTGCCCAGCGAAGCATGGGAGCTCCCTCCGCTGCTGCGCCTTGCTGGGGGAGCGGCGTTGCGGGAGCTTGGCGCCGCGGAGCGTGGGCGGCTTGGGGCCCTGTGGCGTGGGATGAATGGCGAGGCGCTCAGCGAGATGAATGCACGGCTCGCGGTCGTGTGCTTCGGGGCCGGCGCCAGGGCGGGGCTCGACTACTTGGAGGCGCTCGCCCGCGTATCGCCACCGCTCGTCCTGCCTGTGTCCCGTGGGCTCTTCGGCGCCGCCCGCGGCGCGAAGCTCCATCGGGAGCTCTTCGACATCCTCCCGGAGTTCGACCGAGCCGCCGCCGGCCTCGGGGACCCCCTTCAAAGCTCGGACCGCCACAGCGACCGGCCTGCGCCCTCGGGGGAGGAGCGCGAGTTGCTGCGCCAGGAGCGGTTCGTGCACCGGGCGGAGCATTGGGCCGAGTCCTTTACGAAACACGGCCCTGCGTTCTACCCATGGATGCTGGCCGGCATGCGGCTCACGGCGCAGTTCGGCTGGGAAGGGGCCGACTGGGCGGATCCCTGGCGGCCGGTGGACCCACAATACGCGGACGCGGTGGCCGTGCTGGTTGAAGCATGCGGTGACCCTGTCGACGACGACGCCTGGGACTTCTGGCATGCCGCGGCCCATTGGAAAGGGGGCGGGGCCCTCGCGCAGCGGCTGGCGAATGTCGCGCCATTGGAGGACACCGGCGACCCAGAGCACGTCCCGTGCTTCCGTACAGTCCTTCGCATCTTCACTTTCCCATCCCAACTGGGCGCCACGGCCGCCCGCCGCGAAGAACTCGGCGGGTGGATCCACGCCTGGGTCGAAGCGTTCGTGACCATGGAGCCCCGCTGGTGGCGACGGGCGGCGCCGCTGCTCCATGACTTCCTGACCGCCGGGGACTACCCGCTCCCCAGGGCCCTCGAAGCCGTGCAACGCCTCTGCCGGGATCCGTTCTCCGAAGAGACGCCTTGGGGCTGGGTCGCGCCAGAGTTGGCGCTGGCGGACCGCGCCCGGTGGGAGGCGTTCCTGGGCGCTCCCGACGACTCTTGGCTGACGATGGCGAAGTTCCTCGAGAAGGGCAACGAAGCGCACCTTCTCGAGTCCGGCGCCCGCATCCTCGCCACGGGCCACGGCGCTTGGGCGGCCCGCCTCTTCGCCCAAGCCCCGCGGGCGTTCTGTGAGCTTGCGAAGACCCTCGGTCTCTTGCCGGAGGAGGAAACGCGCCTGCTTCTGCGTGAAGCCGCAGGCGAGGGGCTTATCGGGGAGATGCCTGAATCCGGCGCCGCCGCGGCTGTCCAGCGGGTGGATGGGCTCGGCCTTCCCCCCGGTGTCTCCCAGGTGCCGAAGCGTCTGAGGCTTCACCTGAAGGGCGAGAGGGTGCTGTCCGAAAGCCAGCTAGCCCGTGACGAGGCACTGCTGGGGGAGCGGTGGGGGGAATGCGTCGCTTGGTCCATGAAGGCCCGAATTCATGCGCGTCTCCACGGCAGCTTTTCGGTCTCCTTTCCCGATGCTGGCCCAGAGGCGTTTGGCGCCAACGAAGCGTGGAGCCACGCCCTCCTGTTCCAGGCCACGCTCGAAACCAATCGCCGCTCCCTTCGTCGTCTGTTGCGGGCGGTTCTTCGGGGCGATACGGACTTCCTGCACCGCCACCCCGCGAACGCCCGTTGGCTGGAGAAGCTGAAGCGCTCGACTTCAGAGAGCACGTTCACCGCGTGGACGCAGCCGCCCGTGCTCGAGCAAGCGGTCGAGGGCCTCGGTGACGTCCGACTGGCCGTGGAGATGGATCCCCTGGAGGCGCTTCGGATGGGGACGTATGTGGGGAGCTGTTTCGGCCTCGGCGGAGCGTTCAACTTCAGCGCGGCCGCCGTCGTCTTGGACGCCAACAAGCACGTGGTCTACGCGAGGGCTGAGGATGGGCGATTCCTTGCGAGGCAGATCCTTGGGCTGCGCTCCGATGACGAAGGCAGCTTTGGGCTGCAATGCAATGACGTCTACCCCCCCGCGAACCCATCGTTGGCCGCGGCGTTTCGGGCCTACGACGAGTCCCTCGCCGCTGCGCTCGGCGTTGGGCTGGACAAGGGTGGCGAGTGGGAGAATCTCGTCGCTGAGGATTACTTCGACGACGGCGAATGGGATGAAGGGGTCTGGGAGGACGGCGGGACGGACAAGCCGGGCGCTTGAGTCACAGTCACGCTGTTCCCTTCGCTAGGATTTGCCCCATGCCCGGCTCCTTCGCCACGTCCTTCGATCGCATTCACCTGCGATGGAATCCCTTTGGTGAGTTGGACCCGGAGGAGCGCTCCGCGCTCGCATGTGTGGAGCTTGGCGATCATGGCGACTTCCTGCGCGGGCCGCGCCGGGTTCTGCAGCTCGTTGCGGACCATGGACGGGGGAAAAGCACGCTGCTTTTGGCGCTCCATCGGCGTGAGTTCGGCGCGGTCCCGTACACACAGCTCCACGCCGGCGACCCGCGACCCGAGGTGGGGGCGCACCCGGTGGACTTCGTCGACAGCATCGAGAACCTAGGTTTCTGGGGGCGCCGGCGCATGTACCAGCGGGCCCAAAGCCTCGCCTGCACCACGCACCGCGACCTCTCCCGGGAGATGCGCTGGGCGGGGCTTTCGGTGCGTACTATCCGGGTCGGCATCGAATCCCGTGGCGACCTCGAACGCATCGTTCACGGGCGGATTCAGTACGCTCGCACAGGGACAGGGGAGCCCCCCGCCCTGCCACCCTCACGCCTCGCTGAGCTCTACGCCGAGCACCGGGACGACGTCCGTACGATCGAGCACCAGCTCTACCTCGACTACCAGCGCCTCAAGGAAACCCATGGCTAAGTGCAATCTGAGTCTCGAGATCGCCAACCCCAAGGAACAGTACGTGCCTGGTGACACGGTGGACGTGATCGTCCACGTCGACACTACCGACAGCGTCCAATGCAAGGACCTCGCCCTCGAGCTCGGCTGGCGCACCCATGGCACCGGCAATCGTGACATTGGGACCGCCCTGACCCAGACTCTCTTCGCGGGGCAATGGTCGCCCGGGGAGGACGAGAGTTACCGAGCGCAAGTCACCATTCCTGAGCTTTCCGCCGGCTTCCCTGCGACCTATCACGGGCGCCACATCAACGTCGACTGGCACCTTCAGGCGCGGGCGGACATCCCTTGGGCCATCGACCCGAAGGCGGAGGCGCGGATCTTCGTTTCGCCCAACACGCAGGACGTGCCCGATTACGAGTACCCGGGGATCTGGCCCACGGAACCTGTCAAGCTAGCCGGCAATTCGGGGTGCCTGGTCGCCCTCATGATCTTCACGACCGTCGGCGGAACGGTCGCTCTCTTCTATCATCCATTGGTGGCCGTGGCGTGCTACGTCGTGGCCGCGATCGCGTTGGCCTTTGTCCTGAAGGAAAAGGCCCTGCGCGAGCGCATCGGCGAAGTCGGCTTCGGAGTCTCCCCGGATCGCCCCGCCATCGGCGGCGAGCTTCACGGGTTTGTCCAGATCTCTCCCCCCGGTCGGCTCGACATGGAGTCGGTCACCATGACCCTCACGGGCACGGAGGTCGCGGTCAGCGGCAGCGGCACCCAGCAATCCACCCATCGGCACGTGACTTTCACGCAATCGGCGACCCAGGCCGAGCACCACACCATCGAGTCGGGCGACCTGCTCGAGTTGGACTTCCCCTTCCAGGTGCCCGTCGATCAGCCCCCGTCCTTCAAGGCGGACAACAACCGGGTGGAATGGGCCCTCAGCATGGAGGTGACGGTCCTTGGCGCCAAGGGACTGTTGGCCGGGAAGGAGCTCACGGTGGGTTGGGAAGGGCGGCGCGAGAATTAGCCCCAGGGGGAGTCAGTCCTTGACGAACGTGCCAAGCCGCGCGTCCTTGCGGACTCCCGGGAAGGCGAGCACCTTGTTGTGCATCACTACGTACACGCCTGGTTGCGCGAGCTGCACCGCGAGCAGCGCCTCGACGAGGTTCTGGAGCGAATCCGTCGAGCGCAGCTCATAGGGGCGCATGGCGCCGGTCAGGATGATCGGCACGGGCGGGGAGGGATCCAGGGCATGGATCGCATCGCCGGTGACGGCCAGGCGGTCGGTGCCGTGCACGATGATGACTCCGTCGCTCTCCCGTGACTTGTGGGCCGCGGTCTCGGCGATCAGTCGGTGATCCGCGTCGGTCATCTCGAGGCTGTCCTTGTTCATCAGAGTGACCTTCTCGAGGCTGATGCCCCGAAGCTCTAGCTGAGCCAGCATGACGTCGAGCACACTGACCTCGTTCGTCAGCACTCCCTTCAGCTCGTCGTAGGTCTTCTCGATCGTGCCGCCCGTGGAGATCAGAACGATGCGGCGGGGCTCGTTGGTGGCATTGGACATGCCCGAGAAACTACCCGCTCAGCGCCCCCCATGTCCGGGATTCGAACGGAGGGGACTCCCCAGGGGGGCATTCGGTCCCAGCCCGGGCCCCAGGGTCAGCGGTGCCCCCGATCGCTCGCGCCTATCCGTCCGTGGGCGTTGCGGTAGACTCACGCCTCATGCGCCGCGCCCTCGTTTTCCTTGTCTTCGTCCTCGCCGTTGCCTCGTTCGGAAGGAATCGACGGTCGCGGCCGAGGCCCCAGGAGCCCCGCGTCCATGAGGCGCTGGTGCTGACCTTTGAGGAGATGGTGCCCGCCGACCGCGTGAAGATCCGGAGTCGGTTCGCTTCCTCCCGAACCTTCGGTCGCGTGTCGTGGCGCAACGGGAAGATGTACTGCTTCCTGACGCGGCCAGGCCAGGAGGTGGACCGCGCGTTCGTGGAGGAACGCCTCGATGGAAAGTGGCAGGTCGCTTCCTTCGAGCACCTCCGCTCCGTGCCCATCTTCGGCACCGCCTCTGGGATCAAGAATCGCCCGTGACCCGTTTTCGATGTCCAATGCCCACTCCCCCCAGTCCCGCGCTTGCCATGAGCTCGCTCCGCCTTGCTTTCTCCCTCGCTGCCCTCGCCCTCGCCTCGTGCGCTGCACCGCAGACCCGGGGCAGCGGCGCCCCGCCCCGCGGGGATGCCAACTACGACACGCCCCCTGCTTCGATCAACCGCTCGGCGATCCTCGTCGGGCAGAGGCAGCTCGACGAGGACACCTGGGACCCGCTGGACGAACAGCTCCACTTCGGCCTCGAGATCTCCCATATCTCCGCCGCCTCGAGCATGGGCGACGAGTTTGGCGTGACGGGCTCGTTCGATGACATCGAGGATTCGGGCGCCGAAATCGAAGTGCGCGTCTTCGAGTTCTACGGTGGGTTCCGATTCCAGAGCGCCACCGGCAAGGCCCGCCCCTTCTTTGGCCTGGGGGGCTCGCTCACCTATGCGGAGGTCGAAGCGGACCTGGGCTTCGTCTCGGGGGCCGATGACGACATCGCGTTCGGCGGCTACATCCACGGCGGCCTCAACCTGGAGATCAGCCGCGACATGGACCTCGTCTTCGATGTCCGCAAGCGCATCGGCAACGACCTCGACTTCACGGGCATCGAAGCCGACATCGATTTCCTGACCTTCTCGGTCGGTGTGTCCTTCTGAGGGGGCCCGAGGCTCGCCTTGGCGGGCTACTCGCCCTTGTTCTGTTCCTTGCGGGCGATCTTGGCGCGGCGCAGGGCGAAGCGCCCCACGAAGACGTCCTCCATTTCGCCGCCGAGAATTCCGCCCGCGGCGCCGATCTCGCCCATGTCGTCGACCAGCTCGTCGTCATGGGGCGATGGGCGCCCGCCCTTGGACGCAGCCTTCTTGGCCGCACGCCGCTTCTTCTGCCCGCTGCCGAGCCACGCCAGCACGCCGAACGCCACCGCGAGGTAGGCGAGCATCTTCAGGAACTCGATCAGCTGATCCATGCCCCTATCTTAGCCCGGGGCAGCTGACGGAGAGTTCAGGGGCCCCGAGGGGCTATTTTCGCGCGCGTTCGGACTCGAGCAGCGCCCGCAGGGTGTCCGCCACGTCGCCGTGTTCGGCCAGCACATTGATGCGCTGCCCAAGGTCTTCGCCGAGGTTGAAGAGCATCCCGTCCAGCGGGTTCGCCCCGAAACCCTCCGCTTTCCGGTACCACTCGGGAACGCGCGAGTGCGCCCCGTCTTTCGCGTTCACGTAGAGCCAGTCGCCCCGGCGCACGGCCCAGCGGTCCTTGTAGGTGTTGTGGATGTGGAACGTGCGCGGGCTCTCTTCCTTGCCCTGCCAGACAGCCAGCTGATCCACGCTGTCCACGGCCGCGCCATCGGGAACCTCCGCGCCGCACACAGCCGCGATCGTCCGGAAGAGGTCCACCTGGCCCACGAGGCCGTCGGAGACGCGGCCTGCTTCAATGACGCCGGGCCATCGCACCAGAAACGGAACCCGGTGCCCGCCCTCGAAGATGTCCCGCTTCAATCCCCGGAGCGGCCCCGTGCTCCGGTGCCCGAAGTCTCGGGTCCGCGGATACGCGTAGTGCTCGGGCCCGTTGTCCGCCGTGAAGATCACGATCGTATTGTCCGCGAGCCCCTGCTCCCGAAGCGCCTTCAGCACGCGCCCCAGGTGCGCATCGCTCTGGTGCAGGAAGTCCCCGTAGCCGCCGGCCTCCGTGGACCCCTTGAACTCCACCGCCGGAGTGATTGGCGCGTGGGGGGAGGTCCAGGGGAAGTACAAGAAGAACGGCGTCTGTTTGCGGGCGTCTTCCTTGAGCCACTGCTCCACCCTGGCCGTCAGGCGCGGCATGACCATGTCCTGGCGCCACCCTTCCGCCATGGGCCCTGGCCGACTCTCCGCCGAACCCTCAGCCGGCTTCGGATCGACTTTCAATGGCAATGTCGGCGCCGTCACCACTCGGTCGTTTTCGAGCCACGTGTAGGGCGGGAAATTCGGCACGTCGTCGCCAAAGTAGTAGTCAAAGCCCCAAGCTGTCGGCCCGTCCGGTATCGACTTCTCCCAATCGAAATCCCCCGGCGCGAAGCCCTTGCCTTTGACGGGCTTGGCGCCCTCCCGTTTGACTGCGTTCCAGTCCCAGCCCAAGTGCCACTTGCCGATGCAGGCCGTGTCATAGCCCCGGGCCTTGAGCATCGAGGCCATCGTCACATCCCCCTCCCGGAACACGCTCGGGCCAAACACATTGGCGATACCGTGGAACCGGCGCCAGTGATGCGTACCCGTCAGCAGCGCGAACCGGCTCGGCGTGCAGATCCCCGAGGAACTATGGGCATCGGTGCACCGAAGCCCCTCGGAAGCCAGCCGATCCAAGTTCGGCGTGGGGATCTTTGACTCGGGATTCTGCACCCCCAAATCCCCCCAGCCCATGTCGTCCGCATACACGAGCACCACGTTCGGCGGCCCCTTTTTCGATTGCGCCGCGCTGAGCGGAGCGAGGGGGAGGAGCGCAAGGAACGCGGCCAAGTGGGGGAGTCGAATCATTGCGGTGGAGGGCTGTCTCTTATACACATCTGACGCTGCCGACGATATGCAGTGTGTAG
>CAJXRJ010000319.1 GCA_913058555.1 uncultured bacterium | reverse complement strand
AATGATACGGCGACCACCGAGATCTACACACTGCATATCTTCGGCAGCGTCAGATGTGTATAAGAGACAGGCCACACCCTCGTCCGTGTGAAAATACGTCTTGAGGCCTTCGATCGAGAGCAGCGGGCCGTCCATCATCGGAGAGTCTCCGAGGGCGGCGGTAGCGCTCTGGGTTGGGTTTTGATCCGCGTCCATATCAGACCTTCATCTTGGGGTCCATGGCGTCGCGGATCGCGTCGCCAACGAGGTTGTAGCAGGTCACCGTGATGAAGATCGCGAGCCCCGGGAAGATCTGGATCCACCAGTGAGCCGAGCTCTTCGACTCGTTCACGACTCCACCCCAAGACGCCTGCGGCTCCTTGATGCCGAGGCCGAGGAACGACACGGCCGACTCGGTCAGGATGCCCGCCGCCACGGAGAACGCCGCGGCGACCAGCACCGGCGACATGGCGTTGGGCAATACGTGCTTGAAGATCGTGCGTGCGGAGCTGAACCCGAGGGCGCGGGACGCCACGACGAACTCCTGATCGCGCAGACGCATGAACTCGCCGCGCACCAGGCGCGCCACACCGGTCCAGCGCACCACTGCGATCACGATCACCACCGCGAACATTGGGGGGATCGTGCCGGGCGGCGTGAACGCCAAGGCGAGCAGGATCAGGAAGAGCGCCGGAATCGTCTGCAACACTTCGATGAAGCGCATGATGACGCTGTCGACGCGGCCCCCGAAGAAGCCCGCGATCGACCCGATCACCACGCCGATGATCGTCAGCAAGAGCGCGGACAGGATGCCAACGGACAGGCTGATGCGCGCGCCCCAGATCATCCGCGTGAGGATGTCCCGGCCGCTTTCATCGGTGCCGAGGCCGTGCCGCCACGCATGATTGAGTCCCTTCTCCGCAGCGCGGATCTGCACGGGGATGGACACAGAGGTCACGCCGGTGGCGTCTTCTCCGCCCCCATCCACGTGCATGGGCCGTCCGGTCTCTGGGTCGCGGTCCGCGCGGGACGTCCACGTGGGCGGACGGAACTTCTCGTCCTCGTGCAGCTCGTCGTAGCCGTAGGGCACGAGCGCCCAGGTCACGAGATTCGACGTATCGCGGGTGGAGTCCTCGGCGAGGTCCGCCGCGGTGAGATCGGCCGTCGTTTTGCCAGCCTCCAGCAAGACGATCGACCCCTCGGTGATTCCGCCCTTGTAGTTGGCGACGTCGAACTCGGCGACTTCACCGAACTTCGAGCGCCACAGGCCGGCCGCCACCACACCGAGGACCAGCACCGCAAGGACCTTGTACACGCGGGCCGCGCGAATACGATCCTTGTTGCGGAGGAGCAACAGGAGGTTCACGAGTGGATTCCAGATGGGCCAAACCGCGATCAGCACCCAGATCGCCATCAGGAAGACTTCCCAGGCGGCGATGGATTGGAGCAGCGGCATCGTGCGCCGCGACAGGAGCGGCACGCCGCCCTTGTCAGGCTTCGCGGGATCGAAGGGCTTGAGCTCCTTACGCAGGGCACGGGCCACTTTCTTCGCTTCGGCAAGGGCATCCACTGCCGCTTCACCGTCGCCAGCCTCGAGCTTGGAAACACCTAGCTCAAAGGACGCGACAAAAGGATCGAGCTTGGCCGCGTCCTCGTCCCTGAGCATCGACTTCATCGTCGCGACCCGGAGCATGGCGGCGTCCAACTCTGTCTTGACCTTCGCCGCCCGGCTCGGGGGCGAGAGATCGAGGGTGTCTTGGATGGATTCCTGGTACTCCTCCTCCGTGAGGGCCGCGGTCTTCGCCGCCTCCCCCGCCATGGGCGAGACACGCACGGCGCGCTTGAAGTCCCCGATGGCGACGGATTCGACCACCAGCGGCCTATCGTTCGCAAGCAGGGGCGCGAAGGCCGCGACGCCGTAGAGCAAGGTCAGAACCGCGATACCAATCTTGAAGAGCCAGCGCTTGCCGAGCTGCTCGAAGACGAGGTCCCAGTAGCCCTTGGCGTACTGCGATCCGAACTCGGGCGTTTCCGCCGTGCGCATGGACTCGAAGTCGATACGCGGCAGCCGCTTCGCTGCCGAAACCGTGTCGTCTTGCTTCCCTGAATCAGATTCAGGCATTCCGGTGTTGGGTCCAGGCATCATTGAAGCCGGATCCTCGGGTCCACAAGCGAGTAGGCGATGTCCGAGAGGAGAATGCCGAACTGGGTCATGATGCCCACGAAGAGGGTCGTCGCCATGACGATGCTAAAGTCGCGCTTCAAAAGGCCCTCGAAGGCGTACTTGCCCATCCCTTGAATGTTGAAGATCACCTCGGTGATGAGCGCACCGCCCACGAGGATCGGCAGGATCGACGCGAGCAGCGTCAAGACTGGGATCATCGAGTTACGTAGCGCGTGCTTGTAGACGACACGATCGTCCGACAGGCCCTTGGCCTTCGCCGTGCGAATGTAGTCCTGACGGATAACGTCCAACATGCCCGCGCGCATCTGGCGCGAGAGGTAAGCAAGGCCGCCGTAGGTCAGCGTGACGATGGGCAGGATCGAGTGCTTGATCACGTCCCAGACCTGGCCCATCGTCGACAGGGAGTCGAAGTCCTTGTCGTAAAGCCCCACCACCGGCAGGAGGTCGAGGCCCGTCTTACCGAAGATCAGGATCAGCATCAGGCCCGCCCAGAACGTCGGCACCGAGTAGAGGACAAAAAGCCCGAGGGTCAGGGCGCCGTCCGCGAGGGTCCCCTGCCGGCGCACGGAGAAGATTCCGAGGGGCAGGGCGATCAGGTAGGTGAGGAACACGGCCACGAGTGCGAGGGGCACGGTCACCTTCAGGCGCAGGGCTAGCTCCTCGATCACGGGCCGCTTCGACTCGAGCTCGCGGCCGAGGTCGCCCGCGAAGAGTCCGTCCCACTTCTTCGTCCCCGAGTTCTGGATGCGGTCCGCGCCCCCATCGGTGAAGTACCACGCAAACCAGCGCCGCACGAGGTGGCGCTTGCCGTCCCGCTCGGTGAGCTCCGCGCTGAGTTCAGGCCGCTCCCCCACGATCTCCGTGAGGACGCCGTCGAGGCGGTCGATGGCCGGCACTTGATTCGGGCCGGCGAGCTTCTGGAGGAACAGCCCGTCGAAGAGATGCGTGAGCGCCTTGTCCTTGTTATCCGTCGATTCCTTGGCGAAGGCCACCAGATCCTTCGCCGCCTGGGCGCGATTTTCGTCGGAGACCCCAGACACCTGCAGCAGCCCGACCCACTCATCGAGCTGATCGCGCTCCTCCGGGGTCGCGATGTAGAGGGGTTCGATGGCCACCGGCCGGCCCTCGGCGATCGTGCGCGCGGGCTCGCCCTTGGCGACGGGCACATCGCTCTCGTCCACCTTGCGCTCGGTGCGCGGGGAGGAGAACCACGGGTGGCCGTCCGGACTCAGGTTGAAGGGCCCGATGTAGTCGAAGAACTGCACCAGGAAGCTTCGGTCGAGACCGTTTTCGCGGCGGAACTTGTCGACCCGGGACTCGGAATCGCCGCCGCCTGACGCGTTGGCCTCCGTCTGGTTGCCCACCGCGACGAGCGCGGGGTCACCTGGGGCGACGTGATAGAGACCGAAGATCACCAGCGCGATCCCGAACGTCGTCGGGATCATCAACAGGAGTCGTCGAAGGATAAATGCCAGCACGGAGGGAAGGGGGGTCGCTCGTGGGACGGGGAAGGGGCGCTCATTCGAACGAAGGAGCAGCCCGTTGTCGAGCCGCTCCTTCGTCCACCCACGCTGATATCACGTGGGCGGACCATGGCGGGACCGGGTGTACCAGGGAGCGATGCCTAGATCGCTCTCCTTGGCCCGGCATGCGCGTCCGTTATTTGAGGGTCTTCCGGGTCCCGGGAACCTTCGCGTCTGAGTAGTACCAGTCGCGGATGACGTAGCCCGGGCTGATCGGCGTGTGGCGGATGCCGCGCACCTCGAGGTTCGCGGCGTACTTGCGCGGCACGCTGTACATGAACAGGTAAGGCTGCAGCTCGTAGATCTTGGCGTGGAACTGCTTGTAGAGCTTGGCGCGCTCGCCGCGGTCCGTCTCGGCCTGGATGGCCTCGATCAGGCGGTCCACTTCGGGGTCCTTAAGGCCCGAGTTGTTGGACGACATGATGTCCTGGTCGCCCCACTTCGAGTGCCAGAGCTGCTCGGGGTCGGACTCAAGGTCCGACACCCACGCCATGTTGCAAGAGTCGAACTCGCGCTTCTTGACGCGCTCGAAGAAGGTCGCGCCCTCCATGGTCTCGAGGTTGAACTTGATGCCGAGGGGCTCCACGGCCTTCTGCAGGGCGCGGCCCATCAGCTTGGACGCGTCGTTGCCGTTCGGGTAGAGGAACTCGATTTCGAGCTCGACCCCGTCCTTATCGGCGATGTCGTTGCCGTCGCGGTCGTACCAGCCCGCATCCTCGAGGATCTCGAGGGCGAGGTCCGGGTCGTACGCCAAGGGCTTGACGTCGTGGTTGTAGACCGGGGAGATGTAGGGAATCGGGCCGGTCACCTGGTAGCCGAGGCCGTTGTATTGGTTCGCGAGGTAGGACTCGAAGTCGAACGCGTGGGCGATGGCCTTGCGAACGGCGGGATCCTTGAGGGCGGGGTTGTAGAGGTTCCAACCGGTGAAGCCGAAGTAGCCCGTGTAGAAGTATCCCTTGTAGAAGCTCTTGGTGAAGCTCTCTTCCAGGGTCCGGCCCTCGAAGTAGTCCTCTGACTTGATCCGCGCGAAGAAGTCGATTTCCTCGTTGAGGAGCGCCGATACGGCCTGTTCATCGTTACCGATATAGCGCCAGCGGATGGTGTCCACGTAGCCTGGGCGGGTGTCCTGTGCGAAGTAGGCGGGGGCGCCGCTCTCATCCACGAATCGGACGGCCTCGACGAACTCCTGGCTCCACTTCACGATCTGGTAGGCGCCAATGCCGACCCAAAGCTGGTTGTGGAGGTTGTCGTTGATGTTCTCGCCCTGCTGCGCGGCCGTTGCCTTGGCGTTGAAGTCTGGGCAGTCGGGGTCCGACAGGTTGTAGATGTGCGAGGGCAGAAGCGTCAGGTCCACGCCGAGCTGCGATAGGGCGAACGCGTCCTGCTTCTCGCAGAAGAAGCGCACGGTCAGGGGATCGACGATGTCACAGCGGGTGAACTTCGTGAAGTTGAAGCGCTTCTCGTCGCAGTTGACCGTGGGGTTGTTGTAGACGTCCCACGAGAAGTAGATGTCGTTCGCGTCGAGGGTCTGGCCCTTGATCTTCTCCGCGTCCTCGCCCTTGTAGACAACGGATTGCTGCCATTTGACGCCTTTGTTCAGCTCGAAGGTGAACACAGAGCCACGCTCGATGCGTTCGACCGAGGACTCAGGCAGGCTGACCGCTTCCTTGAGGGACGAGCCCTTGGAGCTGGGCTTGACGATGTAGCCAGTGGGGCCGTTCTCGACGGTGCCGTAGACGCCGCGCACGGCACGTCGCCCCGCCACCCCATCCCGGCGGATGACCTCCACCTCGGATTCACCCGCCACCTTCGGCGCGTCGGAATTCAGCACGACCAGGTCCTCCGTCACAAACGACTTCGCGGCGTTGGACACGAGGTCCGTCGTCCACCAATCCCGAAGGAGCAGCGTGTCGGTCACCTCGTAGAGGAAGTTGCGGTTGTACGTCAGGTTCTCGATGACGTAGCTGGCGCTCTTCGGGAGCGTCGGCAAGTGAACGATGACGCGCCCGCCATAGAGGGGCGCCTTGCCGTCGCCCTTGTTCGGGTGGAACTGGTCGGCGACTGAATCACCAACGAGGCTCTCCCCGTCCTGGGGCGCCGCCTCGGCCCCCGTCATGAGAATCGTGCTGCCCAACAGGAGGACGGCTGAAGAGACGAGAGTGCGTAGCGCGGGGCGCAAGTCGCGGTGGGTTTGGGTCATATCTGGCTTAGGACCTTTGCGATGGGACGGCGAGCGACTGAGCCCCGAGGTGGGGCGCAAGCTTTCGCCGGCCCGCAGTGTAAGGGGGCCGGCGCCAAATCTCGGCGCGGAGCCGCGCCGAGGCTTCTCCCAAAGCACAGAAATGGGCTTTCCCATCCCAGCGGCGTCAGACCGGGGGTAAGGCCCATGTTCAGCGGCGTACGCGGAGCGCCGCTCCGTGCCTACACTGCGAGGCCCATCCCTCGGATCCCCTGCCCTTCCCCGGGTTCCCCAATCCCCTTATGGCCTTCCAACGCTTTTCGCGCCAGGCACTTCCGCTGCTCCTGCTAGCGGGCGTGTTTGCGGCCGCCGTGTACGCGACGCGCGGCGCCCGCCTCGAGCCAGCCGACTTTGTCTTCAACAACGGCACCGAGCTCCAGACCTTGGATCCCGCCACGGTGACCGGGGTCCCCGAGGGCCGCGCGATCCGGATGGTCTACGAAGGCTTGCTAGTGTCTCACCCTGAGACACTAGAGCCCCTGCCCGGCATGGCGGAGAGCTGGGAAGTGTCCGAGGACGCCCTGACCTACACCTTTCATCTGCGACAAAATGCCCGGTGGACGGACGGTTCGCTGGTCACGGCCGACGACTTCCTGTTCTCCTTCGAGCGCTTCCTGAACCCGGAGACGGCGGCCCAGTACGCCTACATGCTCTGGTACGTCAAGGGCGCCAAGGCGTACACGACCGAGGTGGAGAACGGCGGCCCGAAGAACAGCTTCGACTCGGTGGGGATCAAGAAGCGGGATGACTTCACCCTCGAATTCTCCCTCGATGCGAAGTGTCCCTTCTTCCTGGAGCTGATGGCCTTCTACCCGATGTTCCCCGTGTCGCGCCGGGGCATCGAGGCGGTCAAAGAATCCAACCCCGACGACTGGGAGAAGGAATGGCTGAGGCCAGACCGGATCGTCGGCAACGGTCCCTACGTCGTCGAGTTCCGGCGGGTCAACGACCGCATCCGCTTCAAGAAGAACCCCTACTACTGGGACGCCGACAACGTCGCCTTCGAGACCGTCGACATGCTCGCGGTGGAGTCGTACACCACCTCGCTCAACATGTACCTGACCGGCGAGTGCCACTGGATCGACGTGCCGCCGGCCAACGTGATCCAGGAGCTGCGCCCGCGGGAAGACTTCAACCCGATCCCTTACCTCGGAACGTACTTCTACCGCGTGAACGTCAAGCGGCCCCCCATGGACGACGCCCGCGTGCGCCGCGCGCTGTCCCTGGCGATCCCGCGCAAGGACATCGTCGAGAGCGTCACGAAGGCCGGCCAGATCCCGGCCTACTCCCTGGTCCCTCCGGGCGTGCCAGGATTCCCCATGACGGAAATGCGCCACGCGGCGACGTACGAGGAGGACCTCGAGGAAGCGCGCCAGCTCATCATCGACGCGGGCTACGGGCCCGGCGGCAAGGAGTTCCCCACCATCGAGGTGCACTACAACACCTCTGACGCCCACCGTGACATCGCCGAAGTCATCGCTGACGCCTGGGCCAAGAACCTCGGCATCCGCGCCAAGCTCGCGAACCAGGAGTGGAAGGTCTACCTCGACACCCAATCCAACCTCGACTACGACGTGTCCCGCTCCGCATGGATCGGTGACTACGCCGACCCGAACACGTTCATCGATCTCTTCCTTTCGGGCGGCGACAACAACAAGACAGGCTGGAGCAACGTGGAGTACGACGAGCTCGTCAACCGCGCCAACGTCACGTCCGACCCGAATGAGCGGTTCCAGTTGATGGCCCAGGCCGAAGCGGTCTTGCTCGAGGAGCAGCCGGTGCTGCCCGTCTACTACTACGTGACCCAAACCACCTACAGCCCGCGCTTTGGCGGCTACTTCCCAAACGTCAAGGACGAGCACTTCCCGAAGTTCTGGTACTGGATGAACCAAGAGGAGCTCGACGCGAAGCGGGCGAAGTATCCCCCCGAGAATTTCGAGCTCATCCGCGCCGCGGGGCCGAAGAAGGGGCTCTATCCCCCAACGGACCCGCGCTCGAAGACCGACACAAAAGCCGGCAAGCGAAAATTCCCCCTGGGCTTCGACCCAGAGGCGAAGACGACCCTCACCGGGGAGATCCGCTGATGCTTCGTTTCCTCCTGCGCCGCTTCATGTGGCTCGTCATCACGCTCTTCACGGTGATGACGGTTTCGTTCTTCCTGATGCACAACGTGCCGGGCGGCCCCTTCGACGGCGAGCGCAAACTCGACCCCGAGATCCAGGCCAACATCGAGAAGAAGTACCACCTCGACTGGTCCCAGCCCCGCCAGTTCTTCCACTACGTCGGGCCTGTCTCTTATACACATCTCCGAGCCCACGAGACTAGGCATGATCTC
>CAJXRJ010000318.1 GCA_913058555.1 uncultured bacterium | reverse complement strand
GAGATCATGCCTAGTCTCGTGGGCTCGGAGATGTGTATAAGAGACAGTATTTGCACATCATTATCATCGTCGTTGGTGTTGTTGTCATTGTTGTCATCATTGTTATCATTCGTCGATGAATACACATCTTGATTTTGCACCGATGCTATAAAAAAAACAAAAATAAACAATAAGAATTACAACAGAGAGAGAAAGACAAACGCGACAACACACTCTCTTCCAACACAATCGCGCGACGACGAGCGCGTTCACGAGGCGAAGGCGGCGGCGCCACTGGCGCTCAGGAAGCTGCGTCTGTCCAAGGCGAGGGGGGGTGGAGGGGGGCGAACACCGCTCCGACGCCTGTCCTACCCCGATCCTTCGCTGGTCCCACGAAAAAGCGGCGCAGAGCTCCCCCCAGGAGACTCGGCGCCGCACGGTGGCGCCGCATGCGCGGCACCCAGATAGCTAGCTAGCTGCCCTCATTTAGGCCCCCCGACATGAGGATCCAATGGGATCCGTATGGAGAGAATGCAAAGGTCGCGCAAGTGCCCCTGGGACGGCCATTTCGAGACGGAAAAGCCGCGGGGGGGCCCCCAGGGGGTGAGGCACCGTCCTAGCGCCGCGCTCCCCGGCGCCGCCGGGCCTTCTTCTTGGTCTTCTCACCGGTGACGTCGCCCTCGCCAGCGGGAATCCAGCCGGGGGGCGGTTGTTTGCCCTGGACCTCCAGAAGGAAGCGTGAGGGGTGGCGCTGGACCTTCTGGCCCGCCCGGGCACGCTCCGCGCACCAGGAGAGGGTCAGGGCCCGTTGGGCCCGGGTGATGCCCACGTAGGCGAGGCGACGTTCCTCCTCGACACCATCCTCAGCGGCGGCCCGCTGGTGGGGTAGGACGCCCTCCTCCAGGCCGATTAGGTAGACCCGCGGGTACTCGAGGCCCTTGGATGCGTGCAGGGTCATGAGGGTGACGGCCTGGCGGCGCGCTGCGTCCTCAGCCGAGTCCGAATCCGTGGCGGACAGGCTCAGTTCATTGAGGAAGCCCAGTAGCCCGGGGCGCTTGCGCTTCTTCACGTAGTTCTCCGCGAAGTTCAAGACCTCATCCACGGCCGCCCAGCGCTTCTCGAACTCGGCTTTCTCCGGGTAGATCCTTGCGACCTCCTCTTTGTAGCCGGACTCATCGATGACGCGTTGGCACAGGGCCACGAGGTCCTCGCCGAGGGGGTGCTGCTTGCGGGCGTTCGCCAGGCTGGCGCGCAGCCCTAGCACGGCGTCGACGGCCTTCATGTTGATCTTCTCGATCTCTGCCGAGCGGTCGAAGGCCTCCGTGGCGGAGATCCCCTGCTTGGTCGCGAAGTCGAGGACGCGGTCGATCGTCGTCTTGCCCACGCCACGGGGCGGGGAGTTCACGATCCGCAGGAGCGACGCTTCGTCCTTCGGATTGGCCACGAGCCGCAGGTAGGCGAGCACGTCGCGCACTTCCTTGCGGTCGAAGAAGCTCATGCCGCCCACAAGGACGTAGGGAATCTGCTTCATGCGCAGCTCCGCCTCAAAGGGGCGGGGCTGGACAGCGGTCCGGAAGAGAATCGCAAAGTCCGAGTAGGAGTGCCCTTGCTCGACCAGCTGTTTGATCTCGGCCACGATTTTCTCGGCCTCGACCATCTCGTCCCGCATCGTGATGGCGAGCAGGGGCTCGCCCTCCCCGATGGCCGATCGCAGGGTCTTGTCGTGCCGCGTGGGGTTGTTCTTGATGACGCGGTTGGCCGCGCTCAGGATCTGGGAGGTCGAGCGGTAGTTGGTTTCGAGCTTGATGACTTTGGCCCCGGGGAAGCTCTTGCCGAACCCGAGGATCTTCGACACGTCGGCCCCGCGCCAGCCATAGATGCTCTGGTCGTCGTCCCCGACGACGCAGAGGTTGCGCTCGGCGCTGGTGAGGCCCTTGACGATCTCGAATTGGACTCCGTTGGTGTCCTGGTACTCGTCCACCAGGAGGTAACGGTGCCGGCGTTGGAGCTCAGCCCGCACCGTGGCGTTTTCGCGGAGAAGCCGCAGGGTCTCGAGGAGGAGGTCGTCGAAATCCAGACGGCGGCTCCTCCGCAGCACGTCGGCGTACTTCGCGTAGACACGCCCCACGAGCTCGTGTTTCTCGTCTCCTGGCTTGCTCAGGAACTGCGCCGGGGTCTCGATGCGGTTCTTCGCGAGCGAAATGCGCGACTGGATCTCCGGCACCTTCACGGAGGCTTCCGCGATGTGGAGCTCGCGGAGGGCGAGCTTCAGAATCGCCAGCTGGTCCGAGGAGTCCGCGATGGTGAAGCCCTCCGGGAAACCGAGCTGCTCCGCGAATTCCCGCAGGGTCCGCAGGCAATAAGAGTGGAACGTGCTCGCGATGACCTTCTCGGCCTTCTTCTTGCCAACGATGCCCGCGAGGCGCTCACGCATCTCCCCGGCGGCCTTGTTCGTGAAGGTCATCGCCAGGATGGACTCCGGCAGGACGCCCTTGGAGATGAGGTGCGCGATCCGGACCGTGATGACGCGGGTCTTGCCCGTTCCGGCGCCGGCGAGGACGAGCACGGGGCCGGCGGTTTGCTCCACCGCCTCGCGCTGTTCCGGATTGAGTCCTTCGAGGATGCTCGACATGGGAGGGTTGGGCGCCGCGGCCGGTGCGGAGACCCCGCCCCCGGAGATCGAGTGCGATCGGGAGCGATGGGGCGGCCAAGGCGGGCGGAGACCCTACGGACCGGAGCCATCGGATTGAAGCGTCCAGGCGGGGGCTTCCACCAGGAATTGCCCGACTCCCTCGCAGGGGCCTGCGCCGGGGGGCACGCGAGTGGGTCGGGGGCCCTGCGATTGGCTGAGAATTGGCGTGCTGGAGCGTTCCGGGGGCGTAGGCTTCGACAGCATGTCGGAATCAGAGGCTCAAGACCAACCCGCAGCCCTTGCACCTGTCGCTTCGAAGTCGGGTGCAAAAAAGGGGTCGAAGCGGGCGCTCATCGTCGGCGCGAGTTCGGGCATGGGCGCGGCCCTCGTGCGCCAGCTCTGCGCCCAGGGTTATTCGGTGGCCGCCGTGGCGCGGCGCCGGGAACTCCTCGATGCGCTTGCGGAGGACGCAGGCGGCGGACCTGGGCGCGTTCTCGCCTACGCCCACGACGTGAATTCCATCGACGAGATCCCGGGGATCTTCGAATCCATCGTCCACGACCTCGGGGGCCTCGACTTCTACGTGTACGCGGCCGGCGTGATGCCGGGCGTGGGCCCGGAGGAGTACGACACGGAAAAGGACCTCGCCATGGTCGACGTGAACCTAGGCGGGGCCATCGCCTGGACCAATCCGGTCGCGCGCTACTTCCACAGCCAGCGCGCTGGCACGATCGTCGGCATCGGGTCGATCGCGGGGGACCGCGGGCGCAAGGGCGCACCCGTTTACGGCGCCACGAAGGCCGCCTTGGCGACGTACCTCGAGTCCCTGCGCAACCGCCTCGCCGAGCGGGCCGTTCGCGTTGTCACGATCAAGCCTGGCATGATCGAAACGCCCATGACCGAGCACCTCGACAAGCTCGTCATGCCCATCTCGGCGGAGAAGGCGGCCAAGGACATCCTGAAGGTGAGCCGGGGCAGGCTTTGGAACGAGCGCCATGTGCCCTTGCGCTGGCTTGGGGTCAGCATGATCATTCGCTCGATCCCCTCGTTCCTCTTCCGGCGCACGAACATCTGATCTGAGCCATGGACAGCGCAGCACGCATCCAACGCAGGGTCCGCCGCGAGACCCGTCCACGCCAGGCGTTCGAATACGTCGAGGGCTGGGGCATGGCTGTGGGGGCAGAGTCCCGCGTATGGAAGCCCACCAGCGCCCACGAGGTCAGCGAGGTCTTCGACCAGGTCCGGTCCCGGGGAACCACCCTCGCGATGCGGGGTTCAGGCTGCAGCTACGGCGACGCGAGCATCAACAGCCGCGGTGACGTGCTCGATATCCGCGGCATGAACCGCATCCTCGAGTTCAACGAGGACACGGGAATCGCGAACTGCGAAGCGGGCGTGACGCTTCGGGACCTCTGGCGCCACTCGCTGCCCCGCGGCTATTGGCCAAGGGTCGTGTCGGGCACGATGTTCCCGACCCTCGCCGGGGCCGCGGGGATGAACATTCACGGCAAGAACAACTACAAGGTCGGCACGATCGGCGATGCCATTCAGGACATCGACGTGGTGCTGCCCACGGGGGAGCTCGTGACGGTCAGCCGGGCGGAGCGGCCCGAGCTCTTCCACGGGATCATCGGGGGCTTCGGCATGCTGGGGGCGATCACGCGGGTGCGAATCGCGACCAAGAGGATCCACTCCGGGGACATCGACGTTTGCGGCATCTCTAGCGCCAACCTCACGGAGATGATGGCGTACATGGATGCCCACACCGGGGACGCGGACTACCTCGTGGGGTGGCTCGACTGCTTCGCCAAAGGCGCCGCGCTCGGACGTGGCCTGATCCACCATGCGCGCTACCTGGCGCCCGGGGACGATCCGGAGCCGGAGCGGACGCTGACCATCGATCACCAGGAACTTCCTGGGTCGATCCTCGGGTTCCCCAAGGGCGAGGTCTGGCGCATTCTGAAGCTGTTCTCGAACGACTACGGCATGCGCCTGATGAACTTCACGAAGCATCAGATGGGCAAGCTCGAGCAGCGCAATGGATGGCACCGCCAGTCCCACGCGGGCTTCAATTTCTTGCTGGACTACGTGCCGAACTGGAAGTTCGCCTACGGCAGGAGCGGCGGGGATGGCCTCATCCAGTATCAGGTGTTCCTGCCGGCGGAGAGCGCCCAGGCGGGACTCACCGCCGTTTTGGAGCGCTGCCAGAAGCGCCTCCACGTGTCGTACCTCGGCGTGCTGAAGCGCCACCGCCCCGACCCATTCCTCCTGACCCACGGCCTGGACGGCTGGTCCCTGGCCATGGACTTCAAGGTCACGTCGGCTAACCGCGGGGACGTGTGGCGGACGACGGACGAGCTCACCCGGATCGTGCTCGACCACGGGGGCAACTTCTACTTCGCCAAGGATGCCGTCATTGGGCCGAAGACGACCCGCCAGATGTTCGGGGAGGAACGCTTGGCGAAGTTCCGTGAGCTGAAGGAGGCCCTGGACCCCGAGGACATGCTCCAAACCGATCTTTCGCGTCGCGCTTTCGGATCGGGCGGGGATTTCACCTCTGTGCCGCCGCCTGCGCCCTCCGTCGGGGTCTAATCGCGTGCTTGAAGCGCTACACCTTCTTTGCGACATGTGCCCCCGGGATTGAGCCGATCCTGCACGGCGAGATCAGGGCCGCCGGATTCTCCAAATCGGAGCGCCAGGTGGGGGGCGTGCGCTTTGAGGGCACCATGCGCGACGCGTGGAAGGCCAACCTATGGCTCCGCACCGCGGTCCGGGTCCTCCGGCGCGAGTCGCGTTTCGAAGCGGCCGCCGAGGGCGAGCTTGACCGGGGCGTGGCCGGGGTCGATTGGTCCCGTTTCCTGCGACCCGATGGGACGCTTTGGATCGACGCCCAGGCGAAAGAGTCGGTGCTCGATCACACCCAGTTCCTGGCCCAGCGGGTGAAGGACGGCATCGTCGACCAGGTACGGGCGGCGGACGGCACGCGTCCGGCCGTGGACCGGGAATCGGCGGACGTACGCGTGCACCTGCACCTCTACCGGGACCGTGCGACGCTTTCGGTGGACACATCGGGCGCATCCCTGCATCGCCGAGGCTGGCGCACGGCCCAAGGGCGGGCGCCGCTCGCCGAGAACCTTGCCGCGGCCGTCGTGCTGCAGAGCGGATGGGACCGCCGTTCGCCGCTCATCGATCCATTCTGTGGTACGGGCACGCTCCTCATCGAAGGGGCCATGATCGCCGCGAACGCCGCCCCCGGCCTGACACGTAAACGCTTTGGCTTTGAAACCTGGGCGGACCACGATCCTGCTGGATGGGAGGCGGCCCGCCGGGAGGCCGAGTCCCAGGTCAAGATCCCACGCAAGCTCCGGCTGGTGGGGTCGGAGGAGTCCGCGAACCGCGTGCTGGAGGCCGAGGCGCACCTCGCGGGGCATCCGTTCATCAGCGAGCTCAGTGAATGGGCCAGCTTTGAGCGGCGCGCCGCCGAGGATTTTGCGCCGCGTCCTGGTTGGAACGGGATGGTGGTTTCCAACATGCCCTACGGGGAACGCGTGGGCGAGAACGTCGAGCCGCTGCACGAGACCTTCGGCGAGCGGCTACGGACACTATCGGGGTACTCGGTAAGCCTGCTCACCGGCTCGTCGCATCTTGCTGGGCTCCTTCGGCTGTCGAACGCGGCACGCACGCGCGTGCTCAACGGCGGCATAGAGTGCCAACTCGTGACGGCGCAGATTCCCTGAGGGTGATTGGGCGCCATGACCCAGCACGGATCATTCCGCACCACGAGGTGGAGCCTCATTCAGTCCCTCCACGGACCCGCCGAGGGGCGGCGGGCAGCCCTGGGCGACCTTTGCGAGCGCTACTGGAAGCCGCTCTACGCCTTCGCCCGCCGCAGCGGTGAGTCGCCCGAGGCCGCCGAGGACGCCGTGCAAGGATTCCTCGCCGCCGTGATCGATCGTGGGGACTTCGAGCGCGCCGATCCCGAGCGCGGGCGCTTTCGATCGTTCCTGCGAACAGCGTTCAGCCGTCACCTGATGGGCGCGGCAGAGGGGGAACGGGCCGCGAAGCGGGGCGGCGGACGGCGCCCACTGTCCCTGGATGTGGGAGGGCTTGAGTCTAGCCTCAGCCAGAGCGACCTCGATCCCGCGTCGGCGTTCGAGCGAGCGTACGCGGTGGAGACCCTCGCGACGGCATTGGACGCGCTACGCACGAGCTACGAAGAGACCGGCAAGCTCACCATCTTCGAGGCCTTGGTGCCGACGATCACCGCCCCCGACGAATCCGTGGATCGAGCCGCCCTGGGCGCTCAGCTTGGGGTCACCCGGGGCGCCGTCGATGTTGCCGTGCACCGCCTCCGCTCGCGGTTCCGCGAGGCGCTCGTGGGCGCCGTGCGAGATACGGTGGACACCGACGCCGAGGCGGAGGATGAGCTCATGCGTCTTCGGGGGGCCCTGGCGGGGGACAGCGGCGCGGCCTAGCCGGTGTCGCGTCGCCTCTTCGGTGCGGGTGTCCAGGTGGGCCCCCTTAGGCGCAACCCGCAGTCACTCCTGTCGTTCTCGATTGCGGCGATTTGACGACATGCCGCTATCATGCGGCAGAGGCAATCGCGCTTGATGGCTTGTGGGCCGGAGGAGTAGCGGCCTCGCCGTTCTACTGCGGCCTGCTGCGTCCGTGATCGTTGGTCAAACCGACGTATTCGATCGTACGGATACCGCATGCGCCCTCCTGAAATTTCCTGGTCTGCGTGGCGATCTGAGCGTCACGGCCGTCTCCGAACACGACGAAACCACCATCATGCGCATCCTTCATAACCTCTTTGACAACAACCGCCAATGGGCCGAAGGCACCTCGAAAGAGGACCCCGTGTTCTTCGAGACGCTCTCCAAGCAGCAGTCGCCGGAGTACCTCTGGATCGGATGTGCTGACAGCCGCGTGCCCGCCAACCAAGTCATCGGGCTGGCTCCGGGCGAGGTTTTTGTCCACCGCAACATCGCGAACGTCGTCAATCACAGCGACTTCAATTGCCTGTCCGTGCTCGAGTACGCCGTGCAAGTGTTGAAGGTCAAGCACATCATCGTCTGCGGCCACTACGGCTGCGGCGGGGTGGGGGCCGCGCTCCAGAACAACAAGCTCGGACTCATCGATAACTGGCTTCGTCACATCCGCGACGTGCGGGAGAAGCACCAAGAGCACCTGATCGCGATCAAGGACGACCAGGAGCGTATCGCGCGCCTTTGTGAGCTGAACGTTATCGAGCAGGTCAATCACGTCTGCCAAACGACGATTGTTCAGAACGCGTGGGATGAGGGCCGCGAGCTGGCGGTCCACGGTTGGATCTACGCGCTGAAGGACGGGCTCCTCAAGGACCTCAACTCTTGCATCACGGGGCCGGACGAGATCTCGGAAGCCTATCGCCTCGCCGTCACAGGCACGGCGACCTGAGGTGAGGCATGGGCAGGGGCGGGGGGCTGCATTTCGATTGAATTTGCACCTACCTGCCGGATCCCGTTGATACAAGCCATGGAGCGATGACGACTTCTCCCGCACCGACCCGCCCGCGAGCCGCCATGGCTCTCATCGCCCTCATGGCGATGTTCATGGCGGTCTGGGGAGGGTCGCCCTGTCTCTTATACACATCTCCGAGCCCACGAGACTAGGCATGA
>CAJXRJ010000317.1 GCA_913058555.1 uncultured bacterium | reverse complement strand
TCTACACACTGCATATCGTCGGCAGCGTCAGATGTGTATAAGAGACAGCGCCCATCCAGTCGTTCCCCCGCTCATGGGGCACCTCCGGACCTCCGGCCACTTGATCCGAACGACGATCCCCTGCGGCGACGTCGGCGCCACCTTCTCCGCACTTGCGGAGTTCCATTGGCTATCCTCTGGGCTGGAGCATTAGCCCCACCCATCGAGGCGCCGGGCAAGGGGCGCGCTGGTATGGTGCCGCACCTCCCCGCAAACTCGCAGCGTGCATTCCCTCCATCGCCCAAGCACGGGGTACAGGCTCGCTGCACGTAGCATGACTTCGAGAACAGTAGACCCAATGGGCATGAGGCGACGGGGTCGTGGCTCTCTGACCGCGGTTGTCCTGGTAGGCGGGCTTGCCCTACTCATCCTTGCGGCTCTCGTCGACGTTGTCACCAGACCGCCCGGAGGTCCGGGCGCCACTGAACTCGACGCGGGCGCGCCGTCCGCGCGGGAACCAAGCGATGCGCCTGACCTGCTGGTCGCCCCACTGCCTTCCGAGGGGCCAGGGACCCAGGGTCGCCAGTCTGCGGAGCCAACCCGCGGGCTAGACCTGGCCACTAGAACCATCCGTGGCCGCGTCGTCCCTTGGAATGGCCCTCTCCCCGAATCCGACCTCCATGTGGTGGCGGGTGGCCTGAAGCTCAGCCCTGGAGAAACCCAGGACTCGCAGCGCTTGTCCGAGCTTGGTCGCGCGCACAAGAGACTCCCCGAAGCCTCGCGTGCGGAGGTTGCAGGTGATGGGACGTTCGAGCTCTCCATCGCCAAGTCGTACGACGTGATTCAGTTGCACGTCATTGGCGACCATGCCATGGGCGACGGCATCGCGTTCGACGTGGGCGGGCAGGGCGATATGGGAGCCGAGCCCTTTGAGGTCGAGTTCTCCACCGCAGCCCACGTAACCTTCCAACTCATCCCCCCGTCGGGCACGACGCAAACGGAACGCGACCAGTTCGTTGGCGCTCGCATATGGATGCTCGACGCCCTGGCCCGAACCTCTTGGTGGATTCCAGCGGAGGTCAGCGCTTCCGGTTTGGCCGGTCCGATCACGATCCCGGGGAGCCGATATGAATTCCGGGAGCCGGACCACGGGGACGACAAGCGAGCGACGCTGGCGCCCTTCATGGTCACGCCCAGCTTCGAGTTCGTCGTCAGGGATGGAGAGAGCCCCACGATCGAGGTGCCGCTGACCCGCGGTCGGCGATTCGAAGGGACGGTGACGGACAGTTCAGGGATGGCCATCCCAGGCGCCCTGGTGCGTGTCGAGGACGACATACGCACCAACACGTACGTAGGTGGCGAGTACTACTCCACCGACACTGACGAGCAGGGGCACTTCATGATCCCCGCCGTCCCTATTCGGTCGGAGCGCCTACACGTGGAGGCAGACGGGTTCCTGGACCTCGATGTGCCGATTGAAGAGACCCGCAACCTTTTGGGCGCAGGACATCCGACAACGCTCGTCCTCGACTCCGGCAGGCAGATCGAACTCCGCGTGAGCGCCCCCGGGGGGCGGCCAGCAGCAAACTTCCCCATCGGGGCCGCAGCGCTCGGCGCTGAGCGGATTCAGATCATCCGGGGGCAGACCGACGAACAGGGTCGCCTGACATTGAGCCGCTTGCCCAACGTCGACATCGTGCTCGTGGGCGCCGCGACCGAGGCCGAATCGCAGAGGCTTGCCAAGCCCGGCACCGTCCGCTTCACACACTTGGAAGGGGGCGACCTGTGGCCCACCGAGCAGGGGGACCTGTGGTTCGCTCGCACGGTCCTCCGCAGCTCGGCATCCGAAGAGCCTGGGGTGCTTGAGCTCATCCTCGCCCCAGCGCCGCGTCTCGGAATTCGTATCGTGTCCGAAACGAAAGACGCTGCGCAAGCTCACCGGGTCACCCTGCAGCCCGTGGGCCCCCTGACCCAGAATTGGCCCGAGAGCCAGAAACTCCGTGGGCGCCGATTCGCCGCGAGCGGCGCCGAAGACGCACTCCGGCTCCAAGCGATTCCGGGACGATACGCCCTGCAAGTCAGCCATGGGCAGGAGGACAAGGACGCGCCGTTGCAGGCACGCCCCCAAGTCATTCGATCGGACGTCTTCTTCGTGGACGTGGAAGATCAGGATCTCGACGTCCGCGTGACCATGGATAGCGGCCTGGAGATCTCCGGCACCTTGGTGGCCCCAGAAGGTGAGCCGCTCGAGGCGATCCCCATCGAGCTCTCGATTCTACAGGGGTACTGGATCAAGGTCTGTGAGGTCCGTCCCAACGCGGAGGGACGATTCACCTTCTCCCATTTGCGGCCCGGCCAATACTGGGTGAAGGCAAACGAGCCTTTTGTGCTCAGCGAACGTCCGGTCAACGTAACGCTCGAGGCCGGCCGGTCCGTGCGGGACCTGAGCCTGGAGGTGTCACGGGGCGGCTACGTTCGGATCCACGTCACGGGGGCCGACGGTGAGCCGACGAGCCTCGGGCAGCCGAAGTACCTCGGTCAGGGAGGGCGCCTTCACTGGGCTCCCGTCCAGCGGGGCCTCGGGAGCCCGCCCCTCGTCGGCCCTTTCGCACCGGGCCCACTCACTCTTCAGCACCACGGGAGCATCATCCATCGCACCCAAACGCTGATCTCCTCGGGCGCCACCCAGGACATCGTCATCCAGCTCCCTGCGTCCCACGTTGCCACCTTGGACGGCACACTCCGCTCACCCACGGGGGACGTCGAGGGCGTCGAGTTAGCACTCTATGACGGCTCCATCCGAGTCGCAGTCACCTATGCGGGCCTCGGGGGACGCTTTCAATTGCCGTCACCGATCACTGGCCGCGTCGAACTGCGCGTGGGCCCGGAGTACCAGAAGCAGCCCTACACGACGCGCGAGCTCCGAATCGTGCCGGGAACCAATTCGGCAGGCGTGATCGAGCTGCCTGGGGGCAAGATTGACGGAACGCTCGTCCGCCAGAACAGCTTCATACGCCCGCCGGATTTCACCGTTGCTGTGCGCCGCGTGGACCAGCCCAGAGGCCCTATCTGGAAGGACGTCAGCGGCGACGCCGAGGGCTTTCTCGTGCCCTTCCTTGAGGACGGCACCTATGAGATCGCCGGCTGGGATGAACACGGGAAGCGAGTCCCGTGCATCGACCCCCTCGTCGTGGAGATCAAGGACGGCAAGCCCGCCGATGGCCTCGTCCTGAAGATTGCGGACAGGTAACCGTTGCTGGCCGCCAGCGGATCCCCGCTTCCTTGCCGAGGAGTCCGGGGCCAAGGCGAGAGAAACGCCATGGCCCCGGACTCCGCGCGTTTGGTCTGCTAATGCCCCAGCAGCGCTGCCTCCTCAGCGACCACCTGTTCCCCCTCATGCAAGTGCAGCACCTTCCCGGCGAAGGCGCCCGCCACGATCAGGATGGCCATGATGAGCGTCAACACCCACCTCTCACGTGGAACCAGGTCGCGCTCGCCCTGGTGGGTACGCCTCCCCGAGAAGAACGCGAAGAAGCAGCGCATCACCGTCATGCCGTTGAGGGCCGTCGCCACGAGGATCACAAAACCGAGGAGCGGAAACTCCTCGGTGGACCCCTGAACCAACAGGTCCTCAGCGACGAACCCGAACGTGAGCGGAAGACCCACGCTCGCAAAGCCGAGGAACAGGAAAGCGATCGCCATGCGAGGCGTGCGCGCGAAGCTGCCCGAGAGAACATCGAGGGACAACCTGCCCCGCCGCGCCTCCAGCGCCGCGAAGATCATGATGAAGCCGGACGTGGCCAGCGCCAGCACCTGCCACGTGGCGACGGCGCCGAGCCTTGCCACAAGCGACTCATTCTCGAGGCCAAAGGCGACGAGGCCGGTCTGGCTGATCACGATGAACGCGAGCGCCCGCCGCCCATCCGACTGCACCACGCCCAGCGCCGCCGCGATCACCGCCGTGGCCGCTCCAAACGCGGCCACCGTATGCGCAAGCCCATGTGGCACGCTACCCGCGAGCAGCGCGAGGTGCGCATACACACCCAGCTGCGGCGCGACGAAGGCCACGACGATCCCGGAAGGACTCCGTTGAACGAACGGCGGAAGCCAGCCGTGCACGGGCAATGAGGCTTCGCGGATAGCCACCGCCACGAGGACCAGGACAACGGCGACGCTCTGCATTCCACCGGCGAACAGCAGCCCACCGATCGACATCGCAATGGCGCTCGGCACGTGGAAACGTGCAAAGATCCGAGCGAGGTCCCGCGTCCCCTCTTTCGATCTCAGTTCGCACCAGACCACGTAAGCGGAGGCCACCCAGAAGACGACAATACCGAGGATCGCCCCCGTCGAGATGAACGCCGTGGCAATCGCGAGCAGAAGCAAGATGCGCGCGAACGTTGCCGGCGGGTGCCTCACGAGCGGCGCCATTGCGATGGCCAGGAGACCGATCACGCACGTGACGACGTTGGTCGGCGCGATCCGTCCGGGCGGCAGAAGCCCAAAATTGATGCCGAGAAATTCCCGCGGAGGAACGCCCCCTAGGGAGTCCGCGAAGAGCAGGACGGTGGAGCAGACCACCGCGAGAACGGCGAAGAGAGTTCCGCGGCGCCGCGCTGCCGCGGCCTCAGTCGTCCGGGCGGTCACGCGCGCACCCACAAGGAACAGAACCGCCGTCAGGAGAGGAGCTATGAACACCATCAGGCTTGCTCCTCCGGAACGTCCACCGCGGAGTTGGCGGGCGCGCTGCCCGCGATTCGTTCGACCACCGCCCGATCGGCCGCGTCGATCCCAAGCATGACCCTTCGAAACCCGCCCGCCAGCCGATCGACGAGCAACGTATCGAAGTAGCCGCGTTCGAGTGAAAGCCGATAGAGCCACGCCTGGACAGGGCGCGGGATGAGCCGCTCGAGGACGCGCCCGGTCGGCGGTGCGTGCCCACCGAGCTGCTGCTCAAGGTGATGATGATCGTGCAGGAGACTCGGCGAGCGCAGGATCTGGAGGCTGCGCAACGTCGCGTGCCCAATAATGTGAGCGAGCGCGAAGTAGCGGAGCCCGAAGCCAATCTCGACGAAGATCAACCCAACTTGCGTCATCGACGCGTACGCGAGGGAGCTCTTAATGTCCGTCTGCACGTTGCCCACCATCGCGCCGTGAATGGCCGTCAGCGCACCCACCGCGACCACGGCGTAGGCCACGATCGGGGCGCTCGCGAGGATGGGCGCGGCGCGCAACAGCAGGTACGGTCCGAGGTGGATTGAGATCGCACCGTAGAAGATTGCGCTCGAGTTCGTCGGCCCCTCCATGGCACGGGGAAGCCAGCCCCCCAGGGGCACCTGGGCCGACTTGCCCATGGACGCCCACAGCAACAGGAACCCGACTAGCATCGCCGCACCGCCCGTCGCTGGAACGACGAGGCCTGCCCACGGGCTGCCCTCCACGAGCGCTGCGTGTCCCACCGAGTGGTGCAGCCAAACGGCGGCGCCTAACAGTCCGACATCGCAGGCACGGTAGGTCACGAAGGCCCTGAAGCCGTGCTCCACGGGCTTCGTGCGATCGTGGTAGAAGGCGATCAGTAGCGCCGACGTCAGGCCGACGAGCTCCCACCCAAAGAAGATGAGATCGAGCGAACCGGCGAGCACGACGAGTTCCACCCCCGTGCCGAAGACCGCCAGCATCAGCGCGAAACGCAAGTAGCCGGGCTCCCGATGAAGGTAGCGCCGGGAGAACGCTCCCACCAGCCCGACGAGCATCGCTGAGAATGCCGCGAACGGAAGCGACAGACGATCGCCAACGAGCCGCCACTCGAACTGGTAGTGGCCGACGTTGAACCATGTTCCGAGTGGAACCTCAATCGCCCGTTCGCCGTCCATGACGATCAATGAAAGGAGGCCGAGGCTCGCGAGCAAGGCCCCCGAAAAGGCCGTCCCGATCACAGCGGCGACGACTCCCTCACTGATCTTCGCCCCAAACCACGAGGGCAGCGCCAGGCAGAGCACCGAGAGCGCGGGCAACCCGACGATCGCCGCCATGGCGACTTGAATTGGATCGACGCTCATGACTTCACCCCCGCGGGTGCGGCTGCGGCCCGCTCGGCAGGGTCCTCACCAGTGACCTCGGCGGGTCCGTCCGGCCCACCGGGCCCGACTGCCCCCGACGGGTTCACAGACGGGTTCACCGACCGAAACGCCGCATTCGCCCGGGCGCACCCGAGGTGTCCCGAGTGCCCCCCGTAGAACTCCGCCGAATACTCCACGACGGGGATATGTGGGTTCGCAGGGACGTAGGTTCGGAAGCCCGTCGGCGTCAGGACTTCCATCTCGTCGCTGTCCGGATCCCAGCGCACAAACTGCACCCATCCGTTCATCAGGAACTGGGCCATGCCCGGGTTCGCCGCCAGGATGCGCTCGAGCGTCTCACGTTTCGCTTCGACGATCGAAAGCAACCGGACCGGCTCGTGAATTTCGACCATCTGCCACGGAAGGCCCGTGCGAAGATCAGAGGCGTGCCCGTCCATGACACCGACGAGCCCAGTGATGTTGTGTGGCAGCTTCGTACCAGACCCGTAGCCGACGGGATCGACAAAGCTGAAGTAGTACTCGAGGTTGATCCCCGCTCCAACCGGAACCACGGCGCCGAGCAAGCGCTCCAAGAGCGCTCCGTCCTCGTCACGCTCCGGGTCGTACGAGACCAGGAACGCGCGCCGGTCGAGGAAAAGACCGCGCGTCCGACTACGGCGTCCGACGATCGCCACCGCATTGGTCGCATGCCCGTACTCCGGCCTCGGCTGGGCTAGGTCCGTGGCATGTGCCTCCGCGTGCGCGAGCGCTTCGTCCACCCTCATGGATGGCGGCGCAGATTCGAATCGCCGACACCGTTCGTGCGCATCGAGCTCGCACGCCACCCCCATCGCGGCTTTCGCGTGCGCGAACTCGTCCGCGAGCTCATCGGGTACGAGGGTCTGGTCGTAATACACCATCGAGTCGTCACAGGTGTTGTGGTAGCAACCTACGAACCACGTCTCGTCCGCGATTTCGAGGCCGCGCCCACGGAGGAGAGCCCGGACCTCGGGTCGATTCGCCATCCCGGCGAAGGCGCGCGCATTCGGCCCGCCGCGTCCGCCCCCCGTCGCACCGCAGTCGTGCGCTGCCTCGTGCGGATTGTTGAGACTGGACGAGCCGTGGCCGCAAATGAGGACGACGCGACTAAGCCCACCACCAGGCTTGGACGAGTCGTAGAGGGCCGTCGTAAGCAACAGCGCCTCGACGACGTCCGCCATTTCCTCGATCGAGTACCCCACGGCGCGGCCGTCCTCGTCGGGTTCCTCCGATCGGCGTAGGAGTGCAAGCCGAGTCATGGGCGGGCTGGCCGCCACGTGCGTGAGTCGGTTCGCAATCTTCTCCGTCAGTCGGGGTGCGAGACAGCGACCGATCAGTGCGCCCATCGATACGATCCCCAGTGGCGCCGCGAGCAATCCACCGCGCGCCATCGACTTTGCGCCCACGTTGACGGAGTGGGCCACGGATCCGATCCGCCGCCGGGCCGCCAGGTACGCCGCCTCTTCATCCGGGCGCATGGCCCGCTCATCGATGCGGTGGCGGGGAACGACGTTGACAGGGCAAAGGGGCTTGGCGCGCAGGTCGTCGAGTCCCTGGTAGGCCATGGCAACCCCGAAGAATCCTGCGTAGCCGAAGGTCTCGACATCCGGCTGCGCCTCTTCGAGGTGCCGCCTCGTCGAGCACTCGCGGTCGTCAATGCAGAAGACCGCTTGGAAGCGCGGAGCAGGCGGTGACACAGCGCGCATGCGGCTATGCGCGACGAGGCCGTCGAGAACACCGACACGGTGACGACGCTCGTACGCAAGGTGCAACAAGCGGCGCCTCTCGACGTCCTCGAAGGCGCCCACTTCCGCGAGCCACGCACGCGCGTTCTCTTCGCGCCGAAGCGCCACGATGTTCACATCGAGGGCCTGGGCGAGAACAAAACCCTCGTAGGCCAGCTCGCGATTGGGCCTCGGGTTCGGCGCGCTTGGCGAGGCCAAGGCGCCGTCCAATCCGCTCGACCCGACACCAGAGAGTCGCAGCGACGCCCGCGCTGCGAAGACATCGAGCACGAGCTGGACCGCCGTGTAGTCAATGAGTCGAGCCGGCCACGGCTGGACGGGGGTCTGATCTGGCCGCTCTTCGAACTGCCGCGTCATGCCCGCCCAGCCCCTGAGCGAGAGCAACGTGGCCTGGAGAACGGGTTCTCGTGTCTCTGCCGTCACGCCGAGCTCCTGGAGCTGTCTCTTATACACATCTCCGAGCCCACGAGACTAGGCATGATC